>NZ_CAJXPA010000010.1 GCF_913058035.1 uncultured Paraglaciecola sp.
GATGGACGAAGGTTTACGTTTCGCAATCCGTGAAGGTGGCCGTACTGTAGGTGCTGGTGTAGTTGCCAAAATCCTATAAGTAGTAAGTTACTTATTCATTTAAAAGGTCACTTAGGTGGCCTTTTTTTTGCTCAGAAATAAGTATCACTTCGCCATTAAAAGCAGCAGATAGGAATCAATAAATATTAAATAGTTAAGGGCAAAGGATGATTAAACACAAAAAAGGAGGAGCCCGCTCAGATAAAAGAAAACACAATTCTTAAAAAATTATCTATACATTTATCAGTAGGATCTGATGCCTATTGTGAAACAATATTTACGTTGTGTTTTTAATCAGGGGCTCTACTGAGTCTTATGTGTTTCAAGCAAGGGACATAAATTGCAAACACAAGTTGCCATGCTAATAATAATGCCTAGTGTGATTGAATTTTAGGGCTGCTGGATACTTAGTTGAAAAATGTTTCTGCGACGTGGTTAGCATTGTGAATGCCTCGTTAATTGTCATCTATTACTCAAACCTGCGAATTATGCTTAAAGTAATTTGGAATATAGATCTAGTTTTGATATCTTAGAAATAGTGAGCAGTTTTTTCAACGACAGCTGATATCAGCAAAAGGGAGAAGATTTTAAAGCCACCTTATTCGTCTTAATTTATAGCCGATTCGTTTTCTTTAAGAGTATGCTGATGTAATGGAATTGTCACAACAACACTATGTGAATCATCTGACTGAAGTCAGTAAAAGTAATAAAGTTATTTTATCGGAGGATGTGTTTAATCATCGTGGCATGCTCGTTGTCAGAAAAGGGATTGAAGTAGACAAAATTTTTGCACAGAAAATTGCCAAACATAAATTGTTTAAGCCTTTAGACACTTCTATATCTTTGACATCAACCTTGAATCAAAGAACCTCATTTGAATTTTTTACTCGCAGCTTAGATGATATGCAATTATCAGACATCGTTCGCCATAATGGTATGTACAATAGTGCATTGGAAGCGTTTCATCTTTTGACTCGATACCCATTGATAATTCAAAAACTCACAGTCTTGGCTGACCGAATACCTAGTGTACTTGGACGCTCGATGCTGACATCTGTGATTGCACTCGGTTTATGTCGTGAGCTCAAACTGTCTAAAAAAACCACTGAAGACGTTTTTCTTGCTGGTGTCATTTCAAATGTTGGGTTGTTACATATCGATCCTCTTTTAGTGAGTAAAAAGGGAAATTACAGTCAAGATGAATGGAAGATGATGAAGGGGCATGTCGTGATAGCTAAACACTTTGCCGACATGGTACCTAGTTTACCAAAAGTTGTGGTCAAGGCTGTGTTAGAGCATCATGAAAGGGCTGATGGGTTTGGTTATCCATTTGGTAAGCATGCTTCGCAGCTTGGTATTGAAGGGCAAGTGTTGGCAATGGTTGATAAGGTGAGTGCCATATATCAAAAGCTTGTTACATCTGGAACCCATTCGTGGACATCAGTGATTGCTGTTATACAAGTACCGAGTACCGCGCATGCTGTCCCGCTTCAAAAAGCCATGATGCGCGTACTTAAGGGATTTCCGTTACAATATGAAGTTGCATTTTCTGCTCTGCAATTTAAAGAGCTAGTGAAAACATGCATTGAAAAGCGGAAAAGATTGAGTTTATGGTTTGATGAGTTTGCCAGAATCTACGTCGATCACAAATCCTTAATGCTTGACTCAGATAGTTTTAAACCACTGGCTTTGTTACATCAATTAGAACACACGGTTATCAATTCCGGTGTACTTAACAACGCTCAGCATACTTGGCTCATCAGATTACCTGAAAAGTTGCTAAAAGTTGATTGTTTGGATATTGAGGAGTTTGCACTCGTTCTTGATGAAGTGGAATATCAATGTCTTTTTGTAATGCGTAAGATGGTCTTTGATAAAGATGAGTTAGCTAAGCGGTTCGATGGGCCTGAGTTACCAAGTTTGTACTATCTAGGTCTAATGAACATCTTAGATCCAGACGAAAAGAAACGCTTTAAATAGTTGGCCAAACATTAACTAATACATTTGGGGAAGTTGTACATGCAATATAGTGTGCTAGGTAGTAGCGGTTTGGAAGTGTCTAGAGTGTGTTTGGGCAGTATGACATGGGGTATACAAAACACTCAACAAGAGGCAAACGAGCAGATTGAGTATGCCCTTAGCCAAGGCGTCAATTTTATTGATACTGCTGAGCTTTACCCCGTTCCTCCTTCAGGGGATAAGTATGGCGATACTGAACTCATTATTGGGAATTGGTTAGCTGCCAACCCCACTCGCAGAAAAGACATCATACTAGCCAGTAAAATCGCTGGTCCTGGTTTGCCTTATATCCGTGGTGGCGCAAAGATTAGTGGAGAGAGTGTTGTTGAAGCAGTAGATGCCTCGCTTAAGCGTCTACAAACCGATTATATCGACCTTTTTCAATTACATTGGCCCAATCGCACCTCCCCCCATTTTTCTAAACATTGGCCAGGCAAAGTAAAGTTTTCAAGCTTTGACACTCAACATGAAACCAATGAGATGTTAGAAATTCTGCAAGCACTAGATAGCTGTGTTAAGGCAGGGAAGATACGGTTTTGTGGGTTGTCAGATGATACGCCTTGGGGGATCAACACTTACCTTAATTTGAGCGAGCAACATGCTTTGCCAAGAATGGTATCGATTCAAAATGAATTTAGTTTGTTACATGCCAAAGATTGGCCTTATTTAATTGAAAATTGTGTACGTGAAAATGTTGCATACCTTCCTTGGTCACCTTTGGCCGGTGGAGCGTTAAGTGGTAAATATTTGGATGGAAAGTTACCGAAAGGTAGTCGTTGGTCACTTGAGCAAAGAAACGGTATTTTTCGTGATACACCCACCACGCACGCTGCTACAGCACGATATGTAGAGGTAGCCAATACATACAAGCTCAAACCATCGCAACTCGCATTGGCATGGTGTGATCAAGTTGATGGTGTTACATCGACTATTATTGGTGCAACTAACATGGCGCATCTAAAGGAAAACATAGCAGCCTTTGAAACACCATTATCAGTTGAAGCTATGCAAGCAATAAGTCTAGTTTTTAAAGAGTACCCAGTCCCGTTTTAACTCAATGAAGTTATTCTGTTGAATCATGCTGAGCCCGTGTTATTAGAATTTGATGCTACGATTAGCTATTTTTTAATACAAAACTTACTTTACCCTAACAACCTAATCTAAATAGAAGAAGAGTTTATGTCGATTACATCCAAAAATAACAAGTTACTAATTGTCGCCTTATGCATGTTGTCACCTTTTGTTGCCAATGCGACTGTGGTCGAAATACGCACTTCTTTTGGTCCTATTGAAGTAAATTTATTCGATAATGAAACCCCTAAAACTGTAAACAATTTTTTGAATTATTTAGATGGCGGAAAATATGCCAATAATTTAGTGCATCGTTCAGTACCGGGTTTTGTTGTGCAAGCTGGCGGGTTTAGTTTTAATGGTGGTTTTCCAATAGTCAGGGTGGAAAACGACCCGGCAATTGAGAACGAGCCAAAATTATCAAATGTACGTGGCACAATTGCAATGGCGAAGAGTAGCAATCCGAATAGTGCCACTTCTGAATGGTTTTTTAATACAGCAAATAATGCTAATAGCCTAGATGTTGCTGACAATGCAGGCGGGTTTACAGTGTTTGGACAAGTGTTAGGTGATGGTATGGATGTGGTAGACCAAATAAATGCTTTGAGTTCCATAACATTTGAAGGATTAAATAATTTCCCTATTCAAAATGAGGTTGCAGGACAGCCAATTACGGCAGATAACCTAGTACTCATATCCGATATTGTGGTTATTGATAGGGCTGTTGCTACCAATATGGACCTAAATCCTGCAAGGAATACTTTGATAAAGTCGACTGTAACGCCAAATTCAAGTGGTGGTGGTACCTTTTCGTGGTTCGGTATTTTTATGTTATTAGCATTGTATGTTAAGCGTTCATTTAAGATAACTTAAGAGTAAAGCTACTAATTACAACTGTGATCCTGTTATGAGTAATAATTATCAATATTACACATGATTATTTTAATTACGGGTTTGTCTGATTCAAGACGGCATTTTTGTTGCCGTCTCACTTGTTCAAAATACTCACCAATATTTCTACCTGCCTGTGGCTGAGATGCCTGTTCATTTTCATGCTGTTAAAGCTCAGGTGTTAATTATGTAGTTAGATGTATTTTTTTACAGCTGACAGTAAAACGTTAGTCACATGGCTTGCTTGTTACTTACGTTTTGATCATAAATAAGGGGTTTGCTGGCTGATACAGCTGCGCCAAAAATCTTTGATGAGTTAATAGAAATAAATTGAATATTTTAATCTACCTCTATTTTAGAATCTAACTCTAAGATATGAATAGCACTCGCGCATTAGCTCTAACAAAGTGAGTCGATACAAATAAATTTTCTAATTTAACTCACAACGTGTCAGCGAAAGTCAAAACCATCGATAGTTGCACCTTAGAAACTAAGATGAGTAATTTTTATTTTGAAGTAGTTAATGTTGGGTTTTGAATCTCATTACTTTGAAATAAACGAGTGGCTATTGTTACTCTTGCAAATAAGTGAACAACAATAAAAGCAGTGAAGTTTTTTGGAGATCTTAATAGTTTGCGTATCTAAAGTGTTAAATTTAGAGTGAGATGAAATTATGCTTACAGTAATTGTAAATAAAAGCCATGTAAGTGCACTTACAAGGCTTTTTATTTATTTATAAATTACTTTATTTCAATCAGTTCAACATCAAACAGTAATGTCGAATCAGGGCCGATAGTTTGACCGCTGCCTCTTGTTCCGTATGCCAATTCAGACGGAATAACTAACTCAAATTTATCACCTACATTCATTAATTGTAATGCTTCTACCCAACCCTGAATAACCCCAGTCACTGGAAATTCAGCTGGCTCACCACGTTCATAAGAACTATCGAATACAGTGCCGTCTGTTAGTGTGCCTTTATAATGCACTACAACAGTTTGCTCTGCAGTTGGCATCGGTCCTTCACCTGCAGTAACTTCTTTGTACTGTAAACCACTCTCAGTAACCATAACTCCATCTTTCTTGGCATTCTCAGTTAAGTATGCCTGTCCTTGCAATACATTTTGCTCACTTTGCACTTTTTGCATAAGTTTTTGCTTTTCTTGGGTTTGTTGTTGCATGGTCGCAATTGTTTCTTGGACTACTTCTTGGCTTAAACGTGAACCCGTTTCACTTTTTATATCTTCAACTGCCATCTGAAAGGCTGCTAAGTCAAAATTTACGCCGTCACGTTTAAACTGACCAGCTAGGTTAATGCCAACTATATAGCTGAGCTTTTGATCAATGCTTTCTAGCGCAGGATCTATTGTAGCCTCAACTTCAGATGTTGTAGGTGCAGCAACCTCAGTTGTTGCAGTTTCACTTTCACTTGTTTGATCATTGCTACATGCAGCAAGAAATAGTGAAGATGCCGTCAATAAGGCAAGTGAGTTTAATTTCATTGATTTTTCCTAAGTTTTGAGTGTAATTAATATCTAGATTGGCCTGTCGAATACCAACCATCAATATAAACATATGTGCGTTAACAAATACAGTGTGGATGAATGATGCGGTATTCAAGTTTGAATCACTAGATTGAGACAAAAAAGCCCCTTTAATTCTCATTAACGGGGCTTGTAATTAAAAACAGTATTTACTTCTTAGCAGCATTTCGCTCTTTAGTTTCTGCAATTACCTTCTCTGACACATTTTGTGGACAAGGATTGTAATGAGAGAATTCCATAGAGAACTGACCGCGACCAGAAGTCATGGTACGTAGAGTCCCGATATAACCAAACATTTCAGAAAGGGGAATGTCAGCTTTGACACGAACGCCTGTTACGCCAGCTTCTTGATCCTTAATCATGCCACGACGACGGTTTAAGTCACCAATAACATCACCCACATGATCGTCAGGTGTAAACACGTCGACTTTCATTATCGGTTCAATCAACTGAGGGCCAGCCTTAGGGATTGACTGACGGAACGCGCCTTTCGCAGCAATCTCAAATGCAACTGCCGATGAATCTACTGCGTGGAAACCACCGTCGTATAATTCAACTTCAACATCAAGTACTGGGAATCCAGCTAGAACACCCATACCCATCATGCTCTTGAAACCTTTTTCAATAGCAGGGAAGAATTCTTTAGGAACGTTACCACCAACAACTTTAGAAACAAAAGTAAAACCAGTATTTGCTTCGCCAGGTTTAATACGATAATCAATTTTACCGAATTGACCAGAACCACCAGACTGTTTCTTGTGAGTGTAAGAGTCGTCGATTTCTTTGGTAATTGTTTCACGGTAAGCAACCTGAGGCTCACCAACTAACAATTCAACACCGTAAGTACGTTTAAGAATATCTACTTTAATATCCAAGTGAAGCTCACCCATACCAGAAAGAATTGTTTCGCCTGAATCTTGGTCAGTTTCAACACGGAAAGTTGGATCTTCTGCAACCATTTTACCGATAGCAATACCCATTTTCTCAGTTGATCCTTTATCTTTTGGTGTAACAGAGATAGAGATAACTGGCTCAGGAAATACCATCGCTTCTAAGATGATAGGATCTTTTGGATCACACAGTGTGTGACCAGTCTGAACGTTAGTTTTCATACCAACAATAGCGATGATGTCACCCGCTTGCGCAAATGATAGTTCGTTACGGTCTTCTGCCTGCATCTCACACATACGGCCCACACGCTCAGTTTTACCTGTAGCAGCATTAAGGATGGTATCACCCTTTTTGAGTGTACCTGAATAGATACGAACGAAAGTAAGTGACCCAAAACGGTCATCTGTAATTTTGAATGCAAGGGCTTTAAAGCTTTCAGCTGCAGAAACGATTGCAAACTTACCGTTAGGCTCACCTTCTTCGTCTGTAAGAGGCTGCGGATCAACATCTGTTGGACAAGGTAGATAATCAACAACGGCATCAAGAATGTTTTGAACACCTTTGTTTTTAAATGCAGAACCACAGTAAGTTGGGAATAATTCCATAGTTCGCGTACCTTTACGGATACAACGTTTGATTTCTTCTAAAGTGGGTTCATCGCCTTCTAGATATTTTTCCATCAGGTCATCGTCTTGCTCAAGTGCCGTATCAAGCAACATTTCACGGTATTCTTCTACTTTATCAACCATGTCTGCAGGTACATCAGTAATTTCATAGTTTTCCGGAAGACCAGTGTCATCCCAGATATATGCTTTACGTGTAAGTAGGTCAACTACACCAACAAAATCATCTTCGATTCCAATAGGTAAAACCATTATTAGTGGGTTAGCACCAAGCACTTTTTTAGTCTGAGCAACAACGCGATAAAAATCAGCACCCATGCGGTCTAATTTATTGACGAAAATGATACGCGCAACTTTTGAGTCGTTCGCATAACGCCAGTTAGTTTCTGATTGAGGCTCAACCCCACCAGAACCACAAAATACACCGATACCGCCGTCTAATACTTTAAGTGAACGGTACACTTCAACAGTAAAGTCGACGTGTCCAGGGGTATCGATGACGTTGAATCTGTGGTCTTTCCAGAAACAGCTTACTGCTGCAGATTGGATAGTAATACCGCGCTCAGCTTCTTGTTCCATGAAATCGGTAGTTGATTCACCGTCATGTACTTCACCAGTCTTATGTATTTGACCAGTAAGTTTAAGGATTCGTTCTGTGGTAGTTGTTTTACCCGCGTCAACGTGGGCAAAAATACCGATGTTTCTGTACTTTGCTAAATCTGTCATTATTCCAACTTCAGTATGAGTAAAAATTGCGCAAGATTATACAAGATATTTCGACATGATGCCGATTTTCTTTTGTATGTAAATCAATAAATTAAAAACCTCAACGATTTTAGCATGTTGTTTATATTTAATCTTAAAGCGGTGAAGAAAAAACACAGGTGAACACTCTGTTTTTTTAAACTTATGCTCTTTTAATGCCATTTTGCCTACGGGAAGCCAATACCCCTGCAATTTCGAGGAAGAACATGGCAATCTGATAGGTATACTGGATTCAAATGGTTAATCAATTGATAATTGTGTTGGCTAAAAAAACATCATTCTTAGCAGCTCAGCATACCAATTCAACAATGGTGTTTAATAACCGACTCCCACCGTTAGTAAAAACCATTAAAATATAAAGTCAAAACTCCAAACTACATCGATTTTTGGTGTGTCGACTAGATAAAACTAATTTTTTAAAAGCTAAATAACTAGCCCGTTTCAAGAGCTAAAAAACTACTGTTGAATGCTTTTGGGCTGGTTTGCATCAGGCTGGTGCTGTTACCAAAGTAGCAGATATTAACATTTACCTAGCCAACTACTGGCGATTGTAGTGCTAACGTTACCATCTGAATTGAGTCACATCCCCGAAACTATCTCAGAATTACATCATTGGCATGACACGGTTTCGGCCCAAACGCTTTGCTTCATAGAGTTGACTATCGGCTTTTTCAACAAGTGTCAGTGGATTCATGCCTTTTGTGAGCTCAGCAACACCGATTGAGGCTGCAATGTCACCCAATACTTTGCCAGTACGTTTGTCTTTGACACCTATTTTTTCAATCGCTTTACGCATCGATTCAGCCATGCTGCGTGCTTTGGAAAAATCAGAGTTAGGTATAATAATAGCGAACTCTTCACCACCGAAGCGAAACGCTTGTGCACCTTCACGACAAACGGCTTGAAGCTTTTTAGCCGTAGCTTTTAATACTGCGTCGCCCATAACATGCCCGTAGTTATCATTAATTCTTTTGAAATGATCAAGATCGACCAATAATAAACATAAGTTAGTTTTTAAAGACTGAGTAGCTAACTCTTCATCGAAGTAACGCCTGTTATATAAACCTGTTAATGCATCATAAAGAGCATCTTGTTGGCTTTGTTCAAGTTTTTCCCTAAGCGCTTCTATTTCGTTTTGTGCTTCAGCTAAGGAAGCATTAAAGCTGATGGTACTTAGCCTGATGTTTTGAGTATCTTTTACTAATTCACGTACTAAATTCATGACCTCCTTTACTGACAACCCTTCTTTTTCTACTTTTGCTAGGTCATCAACACAATTGTCCATGGTTTCTTTAAAATTAGTGGTCTCTAAACGTGTATCCTTAAGTGATTGAGATAGTTCAAGCAACATGGCTTCAAGAGACCGTCGCAACTCCCATCCAGATATGTCCTTGTTTGTAGCTAGATAATCACGATAAAGTTCCTTAGTCTTTACTTCGGAGAATTCCATTTTGTTATCTAAAATATGTTCAATTGAACTTTTTAATTCAGGCGATTCGTTGGACACATAAGTATACCAAATCGCGTAATTGGTAGGTGTTGCAGAAATATTGTGCTTCAGCAATAACGGGATCGTTTGTTTCAACGTCACAAAAGATTTTTCGTAACTATTATCTACCACTTTGATTTATCCTTTTTAGCTTATGTATTCAGTTTACACATAATCAACGCAGTGGCAGTATTATCGTCCTACATTTAATTAATTTTGACCGTCAGAGAGGACAATATGAAAAATAAGGTAATAGCAATATTAATGGGTTGCACAATGTTAAGCACAATTTCTGTGTTTGCAGAGCCTGCTAAATCAGCAAAACAAGCTAAAGACGTAACACAATTTAGACAAGCTATTTTAAAACTGGTGAAGAGCAACGTGGGCGCGTTAGGAGCCATGACAAAAGGTTCTATCCCATTTGACATAAAAACAATGCAAACCAATTCGCTGCGCCTTGGGCAATTATCTTTAATGTTGGAAGACTACTTTAAAACTGACACCAGTAGTTTTGATATCGAGACAGAAGCTCTAGATAAAATTTGGGAAAATCAAGCAGACTTTCATGACAAGATCAGTGCTCTGACTGTTGCTGCAAGTAATCTGAATAAGGTTGCTACAGAGGGAGATACAAGTCAGTTTAAGCCAGCTATTGGGAAGGTATTTAGAAGCTGTAAAGGTTGTCACGACGATTACAAAAAAGACTAATATTTAAAAGTGTTTTAACAGATGCTGAATGACCAACTTGCATTTAATAATAGTAACCGTCTTCTATCGGAGGCGGATTTATCTCCACCAGCCAATAAACAAATATTGCTACTAGACACATTAATAGTATTGCTTTAAAGAGCTGCGAATCCTCAATAGCCTCTTTTTGTGCTATTGCTTTTTTACCATCGAACATTGGCCCTGTGAGGTCGTGCTTGAGAAATACTAAATACCATCCAATAGCTACCAGATGTAGACCAATAATGGCTAGTAGTACGTCGAAAATATTATGATGTAACCACTGCATCCACTCTTGGAACTCAGCGTTAGCGCTATCGTAATATGGACCTGAGTAGATTACGTCGTCTGAAGTAAACAAGCCACTGATTGCCTGCAAACCGACTAAAATTATGACAGCTGGTAATATCATCCCACCTACGGAATTGTGACCAATACTCAAGGTATGTTGCTTAGATATAATCGTTTTCAAATAGACCATCATTGTCTTAGGACCTGAAATAAAACTATTAAATCTGGCGTACTTGGTGCCAACAAACCCCCATATTAAACGAAAAATTATCAATCCTAAGGTGCAATATCCAATAGTGAAATGGATATCCATGGCGTCTTCCAATACCTCAGAAGTTAACCATTGCCCAAACAAACAGAGTACTAATAACCAGTGA
Organism: uncultured Paraglaciecola sp.; assembly: GCF_913058035.1. Taxonomy (GTDB): domain Bacteria; phylum Pseudomonadota; class Gammaproteobacteria; order Enterobacterales; family Alteromonadaceae; genus Paraglaciecola. The sequence goes on from NZ_CAJXPA010000010.1 coordinate 10,727, forward strand.
AACAACCTTACTGGGATATCCCAAACTAATTTTTTGTTCATATATTCATGTAAAGGGTATGTTTATTTTTCATATGTTTTTTTTAATAGATGACTATTTTAATGTGTCCTTTTTAAGTCTGCCTTAACAATTTTTGTTAGGGCAGACTTAAAAGATTAATGAACCCAATGATGCTTTTTAGCTTTTGCATCGATGGCTTGTTGTGTCGCTTCAGGCATAAACAATTGATTGTTTTGTTCGAAGAAAAACGGTTTACGTTGTTCTTTGCTACCCACTTCATTCATAGTTGCTGCTTCATACACACGGCCATTTAATACAGTGTATTCAACATATTCACTGCGGCGTATATCGCTTAGTACGTCACCATCTATGATCATTAAATCGGCTACTTTACCTACTTCAATACTACCTATTTGTTTGTCCATACCTAAGTGAGTTGCGCCGTCTATGGTACCCCCTCGAAGTGCTTCCCAGGGAGTAAATCCACCCTGATTCATTATCCATAATTCCCAGTGAGAGGCTAACCCCTCTCTTTGACCATGAGCACCAATATTTACACTTACACCTTTGTCTCGCAGTGTTTTGGCATACTCAGCGACAGCAACATGGTTGTATTGATTATCTGGTGCAGTAGGGCGTCTTATTGAACGCTTATCTACTAGAAAGCTTGGGGTATAACGCATTAAACGAGGATTTTTCCATACTTCAGTTCTATCGTAAAAGTATTCTTCGCCCATCATGCCACCATACGACACAACAAATGTTGGGGTGTAGCCAAATTTTGTTGCTGCCCACAAAGCCGTTAAATCATCATAACCTTTGGCAATTGGTAATGAATGTTCAAGACCTGTATGTCCATCAACCAACATCGATATATTTTGCTGAAATTTACCGCCGCCTTCAGGCACTACCATCATGCCAAGCTCTTTAGCTGCAGCTAACACTTGTTGGCGTGTGTCACGTCTAGGTTGATTGTAACTTTTAACTGAAATTGCTCCAGTATCTTTTAATCTTTGTATATGGAAAAGAGCATCATCATAATTATTTATGACAGCTTTGTAGCCTAGTCCTTCAGCACCATATAATATTGTTCCTGTAGAAAAAATTCTTGGTGCGATTATTTTTCCTGCTTGCTGTAACTCTGAAGCTGAGAATATCTCAGTAGTATCGTTTGATGGGTCATGAATAGTTGTCACACCGAATGCTAGGTTAGAAAACATGCTCCAGTTTTGTTGTGGAATGATTTCATTATTGCCTTGTGAACCGTGTGCATGAGTGTCGATGAGACCTGGCAATATAGTTTTACCTCTAGTGTTGATAAGTAGTGCTTCATCAGGAATAGTGACATCCCCATACTTACCTACTTCTACAATTTTATTGTCTTTGATTAATACCACACCGTTTTCAATTACTTCTCGCTGCCTATTAGCATCGCGCATGGTAACCACTTTACCACCTACTAAGGCTTTATAACCTGAGGGTTTATCTGATTTTTGCTCGAAAGATAAGTCAATACCCTCGCTTACTGGTTCTGGTAACTCCTCTGGCGCATCTATAAAAAATGCAAAGGCATCTTTTAATTTTCTCTCATAAAAAGTTGCTCCGTGGTACCAACTAACGGACTGGCTATCAGCGCTCCATGTTAGGTATTCACCGGCGCGGCTTGATATTTGTTTAGCAGGTAAAGAAGACATTTTAGGACCCACATTAACGCGCTTACCTGTATCTACAAAAGGGGCTACATAGGCATTGTATTGATGTACGAAAGCTACCCATTTTTTGTCATGAGACAAACGATATTCAGTCACTTTATCGGCGCCGTATAGATGCTCACGCTTATCTTCACCATTTAAATCCACACTGATTAACTGTGTTTCAGAATAATCACTACCTGAAACTGATGTGGTTAGATAAATACGCGAATTGTCACCAGCAAAGTGTGGTGCTGAACCTGATTTAGCAATACGTTTTGTTTCGCCCCTTTTGACATCTGCAATGTATATTCCTGGTTCAACCGAGAACTCAGGGCTAAGCAAATAACCACCTGTGACTTTGTCATAGACCACTAACCTTCCATCAGTTGAGAAACTAGGTTCGATATAGTGACCAGGTAATTTTGTTAGTTTTTTACCTTTACCACCTTGTGATTTGATTATTCTGACGGTTCCTAAATCTTGATCGTTCCATGTTGTGTAGACAATACTTTTTCCGTCATTTGAGTAACGTGGATAAAGTTCATCGTGATTATTTTGTTTGGTTAGACGAGACGTCTTTCCTGTTTTAATATTTTTTACATACAGCTTACCTAATGCTTGAAACAGTACTGACTTTCCATCAGGAGCTTTCTGAGCCCAGCGTGTCATTTTGATAGTAAAATCATCAGGCGCTACATCTACGTCAAAACGTACTGCGTCAGCATATTTAAGTTCAGCTTTGACATTCACGGGGATAGTAACAACGGTTTGGTCTTTGACAGTCAACCTATGGAAATTACCATCTGTCCAAAAAACGATATGATTAGAGTCAGGTGTCCAGTCAAAGTAAGCAAAATACCCTTCTGAACCAAAGCCTTCCTGCATGTCTCGTTCAAGATCCATGTAGAGTGGCTTTTCCATACCTGTCGTCAAGTCCTTAACAAAAAGTACTGTTTTTTCTTTTACTCGGCGAATAAAAGCAAGATGTTTACCGTCTGGAGAAGGGGTTGGAACCACTGCGCCGCCTGTGCCACTGACAAAACGTTCTTCTTCACCATTGGCTAATTTGTATCGAGTAATAGCAAAAATACCTTTTAGAGGATCACGATTATAGCTAAATGTGGTACCACCTGTTATGTCCTGAGTGAAGTACAGGTATTCACCATCGGGTGAGAAAGCAGGATCAGCAATATTCTTTTGGTCTATTTTACCGTTCACTCGCTCTTTAATCGCAAGTCCGTCACCGCCAGAGTGATGATAAAGCCAAATTTCACCTGCTGGTATACTGCGACTCGACATAATGCCTTTGCTTACGGCTATGTATTGTCCATCAGGACTCCATTTAGGCGAATGGATTAAGTTGTTTTTTTCTGTGCTGAGCTGTTTTAAATGGGTACCGTCTTTGTCCATCACCCAAAGATTAGATAAGCCGCCTCTATCAGAAATAAACGCTATCTTTTCTCCGTCTGGACTGACTGTAGGGTGAATGTTCCATGCAAAATCTTGGGTCAGAGCTATGGCTTCACCACCTTTGATACTGGTGATGTATATATCCCCAAGCATATCAAAGACAAAGTGTTTGCCATCAGGGGTGACATCTAAACTTGACCAAGTTGTTTGGTCTGTATCGATGGATACAGTCGCTAATTCAAAAGATGGATTAAGCACATCCCAGTCTTTTTTATCCTGTGATCCATCAGATGGTGTTTGCTCTAAACCTTGATTGGTTTGACTAAATGTAGCACAGGAAAAACTAAGCAGTGCGGCTAAACCCGCTGCGCGTAGCAAGGTTTTTTTTATGTCTATCATATTGGTTCCCTTGAATTTTATTTACTTTTTAGATTTATATTTAGACTAATTAGTTTTAATTAAATACATTAGCATTGTGGTTAATATCTGCAAGATAGAGGTACCGATAACGCGTCAAATCATTAGAATTACGGTGTATATCAAACAACACAGTAATAGCTTCAACCTCAATTTTAAGCAGACTTTTATTCTTTATATAAAGTTATGCTGCTCTAAATATATCAGTTTACCCAGTCCCACTAATAATTTGTATTTGCGGGATATCAGTATCACCTTTTAATACTTTTAATATGCCATCTTGAGTCAGTGTTCGCATACCATCATTCATCGCTTGGGCTTTCATATCGTGTACAGAGGCCTCCTTGTATACCAGAGAGCGTAATTCTCCAGTCATGGCTAACAATTCATGAACACCGGTTCTGCCTTTATAACCGGTATCGCCACATTCATCACAACCTTTGCCTTTGAATAACATGGGTGTTTCAGGCAATTTAAGCTCTTCGATATATTCTTGACCATATTGGCGTTTAATGAACGCTATGTCACTTTCACTTGCAGGGTACTTTTCCTTACAATTTGTACAGATAGTTCTGATCAAACGTTGCGCTAAGATACCAACACAGGCATCAGAAAAGTTGACAGGATCCAGTCCTAAGTCCAACAAACGAGAAATGGTTTCTGGAGCAGAGTTGGTGTGTAATGTAGAAAAAACTAAGTGTCCAGTCAGGGACGCTTCAATACCAGCATGCGCAGTTTCCTTATCACGCATTTCACCAATCAGTATTATATCAGGGTCTGCACGTAAAAATGCTCTTAACGCATTGGCAAATGTAAAGCCAATCTTAGGGCTCACTTGCACTTGTTGTAAGCCAGGCTGTGTTATTTCTACTGGGTCTTCCGCTGTCCAAATTTTCTTTTCTGGTGTATTGATGTGTCCTAATACAGCATGTAATGTTGTGGTTTTACCAGAACCCGTCGGTCCCACTACCAATATTATGCCGTGTGGTTTTTGCACCAGTTCAATAATTTTTTCGTAGTTGCGTGGGGATAAATTTAGCTTACTCATGGGCATTGCACCACCTGCAGCCAATATCCTCATGACTACGCCTTCGCCGGCAATAGTTGGAATAGTTGCTACTCGCACTTCAATCAATTGGCCTGACATTCTAAAGGACAGTTTGCCATCTTGAGGAACTCGTTTCTCGGCAATATTTAGATTTGACATGATTTTGATCCTGGCAATCACTGCACTGTGGTGTGATGCAGGCACTTGGGTGACATCCCTACAGACTCCGTCTATTCGCATACGCACTCGAGTGGGTGCATTTTTTTCAGGATCGATATGGATATCCGAGGCATTTAAACGTTTTGCATCATGTAATACCCTACTGACTAGTCTAACTACTGCAGGCGCATCGTCAGACATCTCATCTGATTGAATGTCAATCTCATCTGAGTTGGTACCAATCTCATCAAGGATTTCATCCATTGCACCTGGTCCAGACCCACCGCCTGCCGCTTCACCCAGATACTGTAGGATAGTATTAGGTAAACTAACTGAAATCTCGTAGCTGTCTATGCCTAAGGCTCTTTCGATTTCCATTAATAAAGTGGCATTATTGGGCTCTGCCATCAGCACAATAGGGTTATCTTTCACATCTGCCAGTACGGCTACAAAGTTGCGTTTGAGATAGGACAGATTGAGTTTGCTATCGCTTTGAAAAAGATGATATTTATCCGGTAAATAGTCAATATACGGCACTTGAAAATGAACAGATAACGCATTACCTAAATCATTCTCTGGTATTCTGTGCTCAGATGTTAAACGTTGCACTAACTGCCTATTGTCATGGCTGGTTTCTTGAAGTTTCTTTAATTCTTTCTCGGTAATTAAGTTGCGGTGCACTAGATAATCAAAAGGTTGACTAGTACCGCCTAACTCATACCGAAACTTTTTACCTATAATTTCTGCGATAGCATTGGCAAGAGCAAGATCGTCATCGCTAAAAACCGCATCTTTCTTATTAATGATTTGCATCACACCCATCAACACATCTGAGTCAAGTATTGGGATGCAAATGATATTACGCGTTATAAAAGTTGAGTCTTTGTCGAACCTATCTGCGAAGTTTAAGCGTTTATGGATGCTCGCAAGTTCTTCTTTATTGTAAGGGTCATCGATGATGAGCGGTAATTGGCTAAGTGCTACATAACCAGCAATCGACATAGGGCTAATGGGGACTTTGATTTCACGGGTTTCTTTACCTGTTTTAAAACGGGCCACCAAATCCTGATGTTGTCTGCGGCGCTGAAAAATACTCATCCGTTCTGAGTTAAATAAGCCTAATACGAACGGTTCTAACTTGTGATACGCATCCATAAGAGAAGGGTACGTTTTAAGCAACTGGTTAATGCGGTCAAGGTGGTTTTGATTAAGTTTAGAATTCATATAGTTGCTTAATTTACTTCTAGGCTATTTTTTCTAATGGTAGACCCTACTATAACTGACGGGCTTCGGACAGCAAATAGCTTTTAGTAAGGTAAGTTTAGTTTAGTTGGAAGTGGCACTTCTTAATAAAGAGCTTACCAACTGATGATAGATCCGTTTATTAATTTAGGCGTCTTGAAGCTTAGTTAGGCGATGTCGGCTTATCGTTAAACCAATAAAAAATGGTAAATATTTTAGTTATTACAAAGAGTTATTACAAAGAGTTATTAAAAGAGTTATTTGAAAGGACACTCAAGTTAATTTGACTATGTGATTACCAAATCTAATGGCATTAATGAGCAAGAAACGAGCTTCGATGTGTTTGGTGCAAGGCGTAATGCTGATAACTGAGCCAGAGATTATAAAGAATCGAACAGCTATATCATTAGTATCACTTTATCTGGTTACACTGACCATTAGCAACTCGATGAGATGAGTTTGATAAATATTGGCTGTAGGATATACGACCTTTCAGTTAATAGAGGGCGTGCTGAAAGCCATAGAAGGCGGAAAGGAGGACGATGGCGAACATTGCGGGTAGTTTGCTAAAACTTCTGTGCGTGGGATGTTGGAGGGAGCGATTACTCAGGAGGGTAAGTATGGCCGTTTCTGCGTCGAATAAGTCGGGTAATAGTGAGACGGATTTGAAGACGGTTGGAAAAGACTCACATGCATCGGGGAAATATGACTTTGATTTTAAAAATTCACACTTGGATAATGTGACTCAAAGTAAATTGACTCCAGCTGATTTTTTGAAAAGTTTTGAGATATTTTGTTGCTAGGTGCAGTTTCTGACGACGTATACATAGAAGGTTATTCATCAACGAATTTGACTGCATCTGTAGAAACCGAAGAATACCTAAATATGGCTATAGATACGGTGAAAATTCGAACGGTGTTAATCTACACGAAGAAGATATGGCGATATTTAAATCAATTAACTTCGATAACGCAACAGATTTCAATATGCTTCTTGGGTTGGGGGAAAACGTGAATTTTCATAGTGGTTATGGGGATTCTCCATCGATGTTATTGGCGAACCATGGCAGATATGAGTTTGTTTTGGACAGGAAGTCTAGTAGTGACAAGACAGGTTTGAGGTTAAAACAAAATTTGTCCATCAGCGCCATCAATTAGCTCTTTGTATTAATTGATGATTAGCGACACCAGCACTTTGTCTCAGTTATAAATACTTGTTCTGAATACATACACAGATAAATCCTTATCACTTTACTTTTTATCACTGGATAAAGGATAACGGGTTGCACTCATTTCATTTTCCAGTATACTTCGCGCCCACTAGTTCCTAGGAACATGTGCTTTTGGTTAGAATTGAGGTGCTTTTACTGATATTCAATATGCAACCAAATAAAACAAGACCCTAATTTTGGGTCAGCAGTTTACATGCATCCTCCTATCAATATTATTGATGGTGTGGATGATTTTTTTTGTTCTTTCGGTTGGAGCTTAATCGATGCCAAATCAAAGAATTCGTATTCGTTTGAAAGCGTTTGATCACAAGTTGATCGATCAGTCTACGGCTGAAATCGTTGAAACAGCGAAGCGCACAGGCGCACAGGTTAGCGGTCCTATTCCTCTACCTACTCGTAAAGAGCGTTACACAGTACTTACTTCACCTCACGTAAATAAAGATGCGCGTGATCAGTATGAAATTCGTACACACAAACGTTTAGTGGATATCATTGAACCTACTGATAAAACAGTAGATGCGTTGATGAGATTAGACTTGGCTGCCGGTGTTGATGTTCAAATCAGCCTGGGCTAACAAGAGAGGGTTTTAACATGGCGATTGGTCTTATCGGTCGTAAAGTAGGTATGACTCGCATCTTCACTGAAGATGGTGTTTCAATACCTGTGACTGTTATAGAAGCCACCCCGAATCGTGTGACTCAGTTACGTACTGATGAAACGGACGGGTATAAAGCGCTTCAAGTCACCGCTGGCGAGAAAAAAGCTAGCCGCGTTAATAAAGCTGCAGCAGGACATTTTGCTAAAGCTGGCGTGGAAGCAGGCCGCGGTTTATGGGAGTTCCGTTTAGACAACAATGAAGGTGAAGGCATTGAAGTTGGCAGTGAAATTACTGTTGAGATTTTTGCTGATACTAAAATGGTTGATGTTGTCGGTACTTCTAAAGGTAAAGGTTTCCAAGGTGCTATCAAGCGCTGGAACTTTAGCCACCAACGTAACACACATGGTAACTCATTGTCGCATCGTGCACCCGGTTCGATTGGTCAAAACCAATCACCTGGTAAAGTTTTCAAAGGTAAGAAAATGGCCGGTCAGATGGGTAACAAGCGTGTAACTATGCAATCTTTGGATGTAGTCCGAGTTGATACTGAGAATAACCTTTTATTAGTGAAAGGTACTGTTCCTGGTGCACCTGGTGGCGATGTCATTATCAAAGTTGCTGTCAAAGCGTAACGTCTGGGGAGTTAAGTGATGGAATTAGTATTGAAAGACGCGAATAGCGCTCTTGAAGTATCCGAAGCAACCTTTGGACGTGATTTTAACGAAGCACTAGTACATCAAGTAGTAGTTGCATTCGGTGCAGGAGCTCGTCAGGGTTCCAAGGCACAAAAAACACGCTCTGAAGTTCGCGGTGGTGGTGCCAAGCCTTGGCGTCAAAAAGGAACAGGTCGTGCCCGTGCCGGTACAATCCGTAGTCCTATATGGCGTTCTGGTGGTGTAACTTTTGCAGCTAAGCCACAGGATCACAGCCAAAAGGTTAACAAGAAGATGTACCGCGGTGCTATTCAAAGCATCCTTTCTGAGTTGGTACGTCAAGACCGTCTAATCGTGGTTGAAAAATTTACAGTTGAAACACCTAAAACTAAAGAATTAATTTCTAAGTTGAAAGAGTTTGAATTGAAAGATGTACTCATTGTGACATCTGAAGTTGATGAGAACTTGTTTTTGTCTGCACGTAACTTATATAAAGTTGATGTGCGTGATGTTCAGGGTATTGACCCGGTAAGTCTTATTGCATTCGAAAAAGTATTGATGACTGTAGATGCAGTTAAACAATTAGAGGAGTCGCTAGCATGATAAGTGAAGAGCGTCTACTTAAGGTGCTTTTGGCACCACATGTTTCTGAAAAAGCAACGCTAGCTGCTGAGACAAACAACACTGTTGTTTTGAAAGTAGTCAAAGATGCGAACAAAGAAGAAATCAAAGCTGCAGTTGAAAAATTGTTTGAAGTTGAAGTTGATTCTGTTCGTACCCTAAACGTTAAGGGTAAAACCAAACGTAGCGGTTCATCTTTTGGTAAGCGTAAAGACTGGAAAAAAGCCTACGTTGTGCTTAAAGAAGGTCAAAACATCGACTTTGCTGGCAGCGAAGGCTAAGAAGAGGATTAGATATGCCATTATTGAAAGCTAAGCCGACTTCAGCTGGTCGTCGTCACGTAGTTCAGGTCATTAACCCTGACTTACACAAAGGCGCACCTTATGCACCTTTGCTTGAAAAGAACAGCAAATCTGGTGGTCGTAACAACAATGGACGCATTACTGTGCGTCATATTGGTGGCGGTCACAAGCATCATTACCGTGTTATCGATTTTAAACGTAACAAAGATGGCATACCAGCCAAAATTGAGCGTTTAGAATATGATCCGAACCGTTCTGCTAACATCTGTTTAGTGTTGTATGCGGATGGTGAGCGTCGTTATATTTTAGCTCCTAAAGGCGCTAAAGCAGGCGATGCAATCCAGTCAGGTTCTGATGCGTCGATTAAAGCAGGTAATACTTTGCCAATGCGAAACATTCCAGTAGGTACTACGGTACACGCTATTGAAATGAAGCCTGGTAAAGGTGCTCAAATTGCTCGTTCCGCAGGTACCTACGCACAGATACTAGCGCGTGCTGAGGGTTATGTAACTCTTCGTCTACGTTCTGGTGAAGTTCGCAGAGTACTAGCTGATTGTCGTGCCACTATTGGCGAAATCGGCAATGCAGAACACATGCTACGTTCACTTGGTAAAGCCGGTGCGAACAGATGGCGCGGTATCCGCCCAACTGTGCGTGGTGTAGCCATGAACCCTGTTGATCACCCACACGGTGGTGGTGAAGGTCGTACCTCTGGTGGCCGTCACCCTGTTTCACCTTGGGGTGTTCCAACTAAGGGTAAGAAAACACGTAGTAACAAGCGTACTGATAAGTTAATCGTACGTCGTCGTAATAAATAACAGCGAGGATTCACCATGCCACGTTCTCTCAAGAAGGGTCCATTCATTGACCTACACTTGCTGAAGAAGGTCGAGGCTGCAGTGGAGAAAGGCGAGAAAAAACCAATAAAGACTTGGTCTCGCCGCTCTATGATCATCCCAGATATGATTGGGTTGACCATTGCGGTCCATAACGGTCGTCAACACGTCCCTGTATTTGTCAGTGACGAAATGGTCGGCCATAAATTGGGCGAATTTGCGCCAACGCGTACTTACCGTGGCCATGTCGCGGATAAGAAAGCCAAGAGATAGGAATTAGATTATGGAAGCTTTTGCTAAACATCGTCATGCTCGTACCTCTGCTCAGAAGGCTCGCTTGGTAGCAGATCAGATTCGTGGTTTACACGTTGAAAAGGCTCTTGAGGTGCTGTCTTACAGCCCTAAAAAAGGTGCCGGTCTAGTCAAGAAAGTACTAGAGTCAGCGATTGCGAACGCCGAACATAACGAAGGTGCAGATATTGATGAACTATTAGTATCTCAAATCTTTGTTGACGAAGGTCCAACTATGAAGCGTATTAAGCCAAGAGCCAAAGGCCGTGCTGATCGTATATTAAAGCGTAGCAGTCACATCACTGTTGTTGTGTCTGATAACTAGGAGAAAGTAATGGGACAGAAGGTACATCCTACAGGTATACGCCTGGGTATCAGCAAACCATGGACATCTACCTGGTACGCTAATACTGCAGATTATGCAGATAACCTGTTTAATGATCATCAGGTACGTCAGTATCTGACTAAGGCACTTAAAACTGCTTCACTTTCAAAAATCGTTATTGAACGTCCAGCGAAAAGTATTCGTGTGACTATTCACACTGCTCGACCTGGCGTTGTTATCGGTAAGAAAGGCGAAGACGTTGAGAAGCTACGTAAGCATGTATCTAAGCTAGCCGGTGTGCCAGCTCAGATAAACATTGCTGAAGTACGCAAGCCAGAATTAGACGGACAACTTGTTGCGGATAGTATTGCTAGTCAATTAGAACGTCGGGTTATGTTTCGTCGTGCTATGAAACGTGCAGTGCAAAATGCAATGCGAATTGGTGCTAAAGGTATCAAAGTTCAAGTAAGCGGCCGTTTAGGCGGTGCTGAAATTGCACGTGCTGAGTGGTATCGTGAAGGTCGTGTTCCATTACACACTTTCCGTGCTGACATTGACTATGCAACGTCAGAAGCTGCTACAACTTACGGTATCATTGGCGTAAAAGTATGGATCTTCAAGGGTGAAGTATTAGGTGGCATGCCACTTACTCACGAGCAGCCAGCTGCCGCACCTAAGAAGAAAGGCCGTGCTCCTAAGCGTGAGGGCTAATTATGTTACAACCTAAACGTATGAAGTTTCGTAAAATGCATAAAGGTCGCAACCGTGGTTATGCTACGGGTGACAGTGTAAGTTTCGGAACTTACGGACTCAAATCCGTAGGTCGTGGTCGAATGACTGCGCGCCAAATCGAAGCAGCTCGTCGTGCTATGACACGTGCCGTTAAACGTCAAGGTAAAATTTGGATACGAGTTTTCCCTGACAAGCCAATTACTGAGAAGCCTTTAGAAGTGCGTCAAGGTAAAGGTAAAGGTAACGTTGAATACTGGGTATGCCAAATTCAACCGGGTCGCGTGCTCTACGAAATGGAAGGTGTTCCAGAATCAGTAGCACGTGAAGCGTTTGCATTGGCCGCATCTAAGTTGCCATTTAAAACAACTTTCGTAACTCGGACGGTGATGTAATGAAAGCCACAGAACTGAAAGAAAAAAGCGTAGAAGAATTGAACGCAGAGCTACTTAGTTTGCTTCGTGAGCAGTTTAACTTGCGTATGCAAGCGAGCACAGGTCAGCTTGAAAAAACTGACGGTCTTCGTAAAGTGCGTCGCACTATCGCGCGTGTTAAGACCATTCTGACTGAAAAGTCTGCAGCCCCAGTAGGAGCGTAAGATGACTGAACAAACTAGTCGTACAGTACAAGGTCGTGTGGTCAGCAACAAAATGGAGAAATCCATCACTGTTGTAGTAGAACGTAAAGTGAAGCACCCAATCTATGGGAAATTCATCAAACGTACTACTAAGCTACACGCACATGACGAAACTAACCAATGTAACGAAGGAGACGTAGTGATAATTCGCGAATGTCGTCCTTTGTCTAAATCCAAAAACTGGATGTTAGTAGACGTTGTTACTAAAGCTTAATAGTTTTAGTAAACAAAATTGAAAAGGCGCTTATCGTGAGATAAGCGCCTTTTTTTATTAACTAAAAATATTATAAAGTAAGCTGAGATACGTCCCTTAAATCACCTAACTTACCTTTGACAAAACAGTTAAATGCAATTGAGTATCGAGGTTTGTCTGATAAATTAGGTTCGACTTGATGAGTTAAGTCTGAGGGAAATAACAGAATATCATGAGTTTTTGGAGTCACTGTATTAATCGGAGTATTATAAATATTCTGGTTTTCTCTAGACGGATTAATCACTAGTTGGCGATATGTTGTGAATTTATCAAACACCATTCTAGAAACTGGCGAAGGTAATTCCGCATAATATAGTGAACCTGAAACGATTGAGTTGGAATGCGAGTGATTGTGCATACCAATATTCGGTTGATTTATCAGCGACCATGATTGAGTGACATACAGTTTTTGTGCGATCCCCATTACTTTTTTAGCGTACAAATCAAGTGCCTCTTGTACTGCTTTTTTAATACTTGTAAGTTGGGGGTGCTCAAAAATGGAGAGGTTTTCTGAAATAAGGTTTTGCTGATTGGGGATCATCTTAAAATTTTTAATTAAATCAATCTGCCCTTTAGAAATTGCATCACCCAAATTAGCTCGAAAGTAAGGCGTTGCAAACAAAGGTTCTACATCAAAATTTTCAATTGTCATATTATTGACCTCGTTATTATTATTATATTTAAAACAATGTAAGCAAATAATAACGAGTCCACAGAGAAATTCAATATTTGAATGAGTATCTATCTATGGTGTTGCCTTAACTTGCATCCAACTTCTAAAGTAAGCCGTTTAACTGTTAGGATTGTTCGTAATAATATAAGTTTTAGGTAATATGATGGATAACAGTGAAAACTTACACTTACTTGGTAAAATCGCAACGGGTGATCGGCAAGCATTTGAGCAACTTTATACTGCTACCAGTTCACAGCTCTATGCCGTAAGCCTAAAGATATTAGGTAGAAAAGATCGCGCTGAAGATACTTTGCAAGAGGCATTCATCCGAATTTGGCATAATGCGGGTGAGTATACCCCGGGCCGGGGAACTGTGTTGACCTGGATGATCAGTATTGTTCGCTATCGTGCCTTTGATCTTATTCGTTATCACAAAGTACGTGGTGAAGAAGAGTTAGAAGGTGAAGAGTTTTCTGCTGCAGATGAGTTACAGGATTTATCACCTGAACAAAAAAAAGAATTAGATTTTTGTCTTAAAGAGCTTGAAACACACCAACAGCAAGCCATTCATTTAGCATTTTTTCGTGGCTTAACTCATCAAGAAGTCACACACCATACTGAAACTCCATTAGGCACCACTAAAAGCCTAATTAGACGAGGTATGCAATCACTTAAAAGGTGTCTAGGATTATGAATTATCTTAATCAAGAACTGCAACATGCGTTAGCTGCTGAATATGTGCTCGGCACATTAAGAGGACAGGCAAGGATACGTTTTCAAAAATTACAGCTGCGCTACCCTGAAATAAAGCAGGTTACCCATCAATGGGAAAATCACATCAATAGTTTAGGCGAGCAGTTAAAGCCAGTATCACCAGATCCTATTGTCTGGGAAAAAGTGGTTGCAAGATTGGATGGAGTATCTCCAAAAACTGCGGCTTCCAATGTTGTTAAGTTACAAAAAAAAGCTAATTGGTGGCGTTCGACAACTCTATTTGCTGCTGCTGCCTCGATTTTGTTGGCTGTATTAATGTTAAACCCACAAGCTCCAATCGTGTTTTCGCCTGATCGTCTCACTGTTGTGCAAAATGCTGAGAATAAGCCCTTATGGTTAATCGAGGTGTTTACCCAAACTATCGATATCAAGGCGACTGAACTCGTTGAGGCTAAAACCTTAAACGACTATCAATTATGGATGGTTCCGAGTAATGGAAATGCCCCTATCTCTTTAGGGTTATTACCACAAACAGGACATGCATCATTGGCTAAGGTTAGCCAATTTGATTCTTTAGATATTGCTGCGTTGGCAGTCAGCATCGAACCATTGGGTGGATCACCAACTGGTGCACCTTCTGAGGTCTTATTTGTGTCAGAGCTGGTTATGTTGTGATCAGGTTCGATATTTAAACAATCATGTGGTTCAAGCCCTTCAACTTAATAGCTGAAGGGCTTTTATTTTTGTTATTTACTTCTCTCAAAACTGTCTAAATGAACTTGATTTAATCTTTATTAATAAAAATACAATTTATCTGCATCCAATATAACAACTGGGTCGTTAGTTCCTCTGACAGTGTTTAATAACAATAGGAACAACAATGAAACGTACCACTAAAACATTTGCATTAAGTCTAATTAGTTCAGTAATTATCGCCCAATCTGCTATGGCATCTAGCCACAGAGAAGCGCCTAACCTTACTCGTTTACCTACACTAGATTCTACTGATTTTTATGCCTTCAATAGTTACGAAGAAGGACGCGGTGAATATCTCACAATGATTGCTAACTATATTCCTCTGCAAGACGCTTATGGCGGTCCTAATTATTTTGCTATGGATCCTGCTGCTGTATACAGCATTCATATCGATAGTGATGGCGATGCGGTAGAAGATATGACCTTTCAATTTAGATTTGAGTCGATGCTGCCAAACAATAACGAAGGGGTGGCACTTATGATTGGGCCTGCGGATAATCAACGCAGTGTTAAAGTACCATTAAAGAATATTGGCGGTATTACCGCCGCTAACCAAGCAAATGCTAATTTTAGCGAAAGCTATAGCTTAAGCTTAGTCACTGGCCCGCAATCTTCTGGTAGCAGTGCACAATTAACCAATAGCACATCTGGCACCACTTCTTTCGGTAAGCCTCTTGATTATATTGGTAATAAAACCTTTACCAACGGCGCTACTTACGCTGAATACTCGGATAGTTTTATTTATGATTTTGCTATTCCCGGATGTGACAGCATGGGTAAGGTATTTGTAGGCCAGCGTAAAGACGCCTTTGTTGTTAATTTAGGTAAAACCTTTGACTTAGTCAATTACGTGCCGGTTGAAGGCGATAGTGCCCCTGGTGCAGGTGATGGTAATGGTTTCCCTGGTGGCATCACGCAGGACAGTAGCAACGACGATTTAGCTGATAAAAACGTCACGTCTATTGCCGTTGAAATACCTAAAGTTTGTGCTACCGGTGAAGGTAATGGGTCGATTGGCGCGTGGACAACGGCAAGTTTGCCGCAGGCACGTATCCTCAACCCTAACGCCAGCTTTGCTAATACCGAAGTCAATGGTGGTGCCCTTACGCAGGTTTCACGTCTAGGTAATCCACTAGTAAACGAGTTAGTGATTGGTTTAGCCGATAAAGATACGTTTTCTAGCGCACACCCTAAAGATGATACACAATTTGCTGATTACGTGACTCATCCATCACTTCCAGAGTTATTAAATATTCTGTTTAGAGATGCGGTTAACACAACGTTAGGTGCCGATATCGAAACATTAGCTCCTACTAACTTCCCAAGAGTGGATTTAGTGACTGCATTTTTAACTGGATTTGAAGGTGTGAATCAATTAGCAACCGTTACACCATCTGAAATGCTGCGCTTAAATACGGCTATTGCTGCTACTGCTGCTGCAGAGCAATCACCTTTTGGTGTAGCTGGTGATGATTTAGCAGGGTTTCCTAATGGTCGTCGTCCCGGCGATGATGTAGTTGATATTGCACTACGTGTGGTAATGGGGCGTTTATGTTACCCCATCCCAGTAGCAGGCACTGACACTGATTTAGGATTATGTACACCTGAAGATGCAAGTGTAGGTAATGTTCCCTTTACTGACGGTGCTCCTTCTGATTCGACAATGATGATGAGCCGTTTCCCATATCTTGCTTTGCCTCTTGCTGGCTCTGAATAAGGAGAAGACTATGCACTTCACTAAAATAAATACTTATCTGGCTTTATCTATTGGTGCGATGTTAATGGGCTGTGGAGATAGTTATGATGACGATGCTGCTGCTGCCGTTAATACTGCTCCTGTAGCGGTATCAATTGACCTTATCACTCAAGCTGATGTAGCTATAGTTGATATGCTCTCGGGTACGGATGCAGATGGAGACTCGCTTAGTTTCGCTGTAGCAGAAGCGCCTACAAGAGGGACTTTAACTATAGATACTGATGGTTCATTTACTTATCAGCCAAATGCAACCGTCACTGGTACCGATAGTTTTAGTTTTACAGTGTCGGACGTTTCTAGCCAATACGCTTCAGCGTCTGATACGGCAACGGTTAATATCACGATCGAAAAACAGATAGTGAGCTTTTCAAGTTATAGTCGAGCAGCCTTTGCACAAAATGAGACCGATACTCCTTTGCCAACAAACGGCAGGGACTTTACTCAGGATGTGATTAACCCCAATGCCTATGATGATTTATTGATTGCTCAGTAATCAATGGTTGGTTTAGGCTCAGGAAGAGAGCAAAAAACCTGTTACACAGATTTTTTGTTTAGGCCATGGATGGCGTTTTTAATCAGTGAGGGTGACATGCCACATATTTATATTCAAAATTTTATCCAACTTCGCAATCGCATCATCCTTAATTTATTAGTTCCTATTTTAGCTATATTGTTTAGTCTAAACAGTATGGCAGAGGTTTATCAACCAACAGCTAATCAAGTTGTGGCGAGCTGGGATTCCAGCCAATCATTGAATAATACACGAGTCAGTTTACGAAATATCGAATGGCATTTGCAGCAGTCGCAATACGCGGGGTCGTCTAACCTGCATTTGCGCCAGGCCAGCATGATGTTAGACAACTTGGAAGAAACCCAAGCAGATAAACCAGAATACTGGTATTACAAAGCCCGTGTCTTAGAGTATCAACATCAATTTATCGCAGCATTACAAGCCTTAGACAATGCGCTAGAACTGGATGAAACCTTTATTTCTGCATGGTTGATGAAATCAAATGTATTATTACTAATGGGGGAAAATAACAGTGCTAAACAAACCTGTTTGCGTTTAATTGGAATGGCGAATGTTGATATTGCTCTAGCGTGCTCTCTACAGACTGCAAACGGTGTGGAACAGGTCAAAACGGCTTATGCAAAATTACAACCTATAGTAAAACGACTGCATCATGACACTGACAATATTGCAGCTAGTAACATATGGTTAGTGCAATTGGCTGCTGATATGGCCACTCAATTAAACTTAACTGAACAGTCTGCTGTTTGGATGAGTGCTTATCCCCTAGAAAAAACACCTATTAGCTACATGAGTCAATGGGCAGATACGCAACTCGACTTGGGTCAATATGAAAATGTGTTGGATAGATTGGGTGAGATAGTGCAACAAGTTGGGTATCAAGATGATGCGTTGCTAATGCGCTTGGCTATGGCTGAAGTCCAATCTAATCGAGATTTGAATCCTAATGGTACTCAAAAGAAGTGGCAATCATCTGCTAAAAACCGGGTCACTTTAAGGCTGCAACGCAATGATACTTACCATGCTGCCGACTTATCGAGGTTTTATATTTATATTGAACCCAACCCAGAACAAGCGTTGTTTTGGGCGCAAGAAAATTTGACTCAAAGTCTATCCCATGAAGATTATGCGTTGCATAAAAAGGCACAAGCAATGATGCTTAAACAGCAAATGAAGGTTAAGGAGAGTTAATGTGTTAATCCGTTTATGTTGGTTGCTATTGCTGGCTAGTTTCACATGTTCAATACAAGCCCACCAAATGAGCACTGGCTACTTAAATCTAGATTTGTCTACGTATCAACAAAAAGGTATTCAAGGTCAATTGCAATTACGTTGGTTTGACGTAGATAGCCAGGTTAAGCTTGATAATAACCTCGATGGTCAGTTGCAATGGCAAGAAGTGGTCAGCCAAAAAGACCAAATATTGCAGTTTGTTGAAGCCAATTTATCTTTTCAAGCTAATCAACAGCGCTGTGTCTTAACGATGCCAGACGGTTTGCGAGCGGATACTCATTTTGACGAAGGTTACTTGTCTGTTGCTTTGATTGCTGATTGTAAAAGCCAGAACATTGATGACTTAGTGATTAAATACACTGGCGTGTTTCCTCAAGACCCAGAGCATAAACTTATCGTTAATCTGACTGGCATTGGGTCGGATAAAACAGGTATTGCCAGTCAAGTTATATCAGCGGATCAGCAACAAGTGAACATCGATTTGCAAAGTAGTGATTGGTTTAGCGTGTTAAGCAGTTATGTCTATCAAGGCGCTGTGCATATTTTTATCGGTACTGATCACATTTTGTTTTTGGTTGTATTGGTGCTTACCAGTGTGTTGATCTATCAAAATGGAAAATGGATACCCAAGCTAAATAATAGCCAAGTGATCAAAGATACCGCATGGGTTATTACTGCTTTTACGCTTGCTCACTCTATTACCTTAAGTGCTACAGCAATTGGCTGGATTGTTCCTTCTAGTCGTTGGGTTGAATTTGGTATTGCGTTATCAATTGTACTCACCGCACTCAATAATTTGTGGCCATTAGTGACGCGACTTAGTTTGATAACCTTTGGATTTGGTTTGTTACACGGCATGGGTTTTGCCAGCGTGTTGGGCGAGCTGGGCTTAAGTGAACAGCATACTCTTTTATCTATTTTGGCGTTTAATATCGGTGTTGAAGCAGGGCAATTAATGATTTTACTAGCACTGTTACCGGTATTGTTTTTCTGTCGTAGTAAGCAGTGGTATCCCAAATACGGGCTCAAATTGGGTTCGATAATCATTGGCATCATTGCCATCAACTGGTCGATACAACGTTTTTAAAAACGGCCATTAGCACTTTTACTCGTTATATGTGCAGTCTTTGTGGGCAGAAAATTATGCTCACACAGGCATAACGGTCAAAACATAACCTTCACCTGAAAACGTCTGTCGAAACGATTCAATTACAACACCAAGCATAATTTTATAATTTTCGAACTGGATTCTGTTTCAGGTAATGATAACGTTACTGGTGACTTTCTGATGTTATAGTCACTTTGAAACGAGTTGATTTGAGATACTGCTTGTTAGTCACTTTCGTTGTTTAATTTTGTGTGGCGGAGCAATTGATACTGTGAACTAATTTGATATCTCCAGTTTGGTCATGCCGGATATAGCATTGACCATCTTCAGTGAGTAAAGAAACGCTATCAGCCTCACGAATTTCACGCCCATCTAGCAGCTCGCCACGACTGTTTTTGACAAGACGACGCTCTATTACAACCTTGCTTTGTTGTGTAAATACGCTATTAGCCAGTTTTATTGGTTGGCTATTAAACAAGTCGCCTATGGCATGTTCTAAAACTATGCGATTATCTTCTGTAGGCTGAACGAGCAACGCCGGAATGGGCTCTAAAGGTTGTGTTGCTGAGCAGTTGCTCAACAGCAAAGGAGCCAGGGTCAATATGGTTTTGGGTATGTACTTGTTCACAATTCTGTTGGCTCGGTAATAGGGGTGAATATCTTAATTGAGTCAAGAATAGTATTTGGGGTCTTGATAGGAATACCCGATCTATGTAAAGAATCGTTATTTACGCTTTTATTTACAGGTTTATTTTGAATTGTACAAACACCTGTTTCAGCATATCCGATAGCCGCTGCTAAAAGTGCCTCATTTTCGTTCCCCAATACTTGAGTAAAATCATCAGTAACTGTGCAACCCGGAAGCTGGTCGTTGAATTCCGGGCTAGTGACAGGCAAAAATCCTTCTGAGTACTCTCCAAATCCCTTTGCATTTACGCCTTGAAACTGAATAGTGAAGTAGGTAGTACTACAATTATCTGTGGGGTAAAAACCGTAAGGCTTACCGCATGTGGTACTCCCAATTAACACCACTTCAACATCAATACCTCGTAGGCCATTAATAACCGCTTCGCTAGCCGAACAGGTATTTTCTGTAGCCAATATAAAAACGCGGGTCAGATTAACAGTTGGCAAAGGGCTATCATTGATAAATTGACTCGTAGTCCAATCAATTTCTCTGGTGTAGAAAGGGGTTGGGCGTAATGTGTTACCTGTCACTGGGTCTACGTTAGGGTATTTATCGTTGAATTGAAGTGTTTCAAAGGTTTGATTATTAGTTTGCGCACTGCCCGCTACCATATAGGCAACTTGCGAAGCCATCGCTAACAAACCACCGCCGTTATAACGTAGGTCAATAACCAGTTCAGTGACAGCTTGGTCAACAAACTGCTGAAACCCATCAATTAACCCCTGCTGCCCTGAGCGGATAAATGAATTGAATTGCATATAGCCCATCCGGCCAACACCTGTGTCTATCACTTTTATGTTTTGCACAGGTTGTAATTCGACGTTTTTTGAAGTTAAGTTGACAGCTAACACCTCGTTTGCAGCTTCATCGGTAAACACAAAGTTAAAGGTCTGCCCCGCATCAGATGGAAACAACGCAGCATTAATTTGGTCAACGTTAGCCTGAGAAGTGGCATTAATAAAATCAATACCATCAATGGTCTTCAATTCGTAACCTCTGCTAACAGAAGCGGTGGCTGCTGGTGAATTCGGTTCGGTATACTGCACAATTAAACGTCTTGGTGAACTTGAACTAATGAATTCCCAACTGATGCCATATCCAGAGGTGACACCGCTTTGTGTGCGTTGATTGTAGTCTTCGGTTGATTGGGAAAAATGGAAGTTATCTTTGAACGTTCCTGATGCTGTGCGCTCATCGGTTTTTAGCTGGCTAAAATAAGCAGCAACAGTAAAAGGAAAAGGATTGTTATCATCCACTTCGCTGTACCAAAGGTAAGTATCGTTAGTCCAAGAGCGTAGCCACATCTTTTCATGCATGCTGCTGCCTTGAGCATCAGAGAACGTATCGCCATTACTATCTGGGACTATTCTTGGGACGGCACAGAGATCTTTGTAAATTGAATCATCTGAAAATTGCCCCGCTAACCAGCTTGGTTCGCTAATTTTAGGTACATTGGGCACTATTGGAGGCAGCGAACTACCGCCACCGCAGGCATTAAGAAGAAGGGTGATAACAGTAATAAGAACTAACAATAGTTTTTGATTCATGATTATATTTCTTTTTATCGACGTGACTAGCTACAAGTTAGCTGTTATTTAAGATCATTTACAAAGTTGATCATGCCCCTAATAAATAACTAGACAGGTCAATACGATTAATTGTTTCACACGGCGAATAGTGGTTTAAGTCATGGGTTGATGTTTAATCACAGAACCCGACAATTGAGTACCAATCAAAGACAGTAAACAGTATGCAGTGAAGTAGTAAAAACCTTCCCCAGCAGCAGATAATGTTTGAGTACTGATATCTAAAGCAATCTTAAAACCAAATACGCTGAATTGTTCTGAAGTACTCGTTTCGGCATGGTTGGTAGACATAATAGCTAAGAAGATCGCAATAACAAACACGTCTGCCATTGACCATTTGCCTATGGCCCCCACAAAGTTGATGAGTCTCTTTTCAATTTGCAGCGATTTAGTAAAGTAGGCAAAACAAAGCAGTATGGTTTTTAAAAGTGGAATACACACTGAAAAGACAAATATCAGCGCGGCGACCAATAACCGCTGGTCTTCCCATAATTCGCTAATTGTCGCCATAATAGATAATTCTTTATCTATTAACGACGAAGAAAGAGCTGAACCACTAAGGTTGGCAGTCATTTCCATATTGAAGGAAAACATGGTCAGCAATATACCAGGAAAAAATAGTCCTAATGCGATGATATTAAAAGCAAATCCTAGATGTTTTTTATACATTTTCAAACGTTTTCAAATAATGCTTCGACTCGCTTGCGAGTGTCTTCGATAGTGCTGACGTCGGCGGGAGCAATAAATATCGTGTCATCGCCTGCAATAGTGCCCAACACCCCATCTTTTTTGCCTAAGGAGTCTAACAAACGAGCAATCAACTGAGCTGCGCCTGGGCTAGTACGAATAATTACCATCACATTATTATGCACGATATCCAGAACAAGCTGTTTTAGAGGGCTCTTTGCTGTAGGCATACCCAATTCAGGGGGCAAACAATACACCATGTCACCACGAGCATTACGAGTACGAACTGCCCCAAATTTACTTAACATGCGAGATACTTTGGATTGGCTAATGTTATCAAACTGTTGTTTTTTTAGCGCTTCGACTATATCGCCTTGGGATCCAAAACTTTCCGTTTTAAGGATATCTTTAAATGCTTTAATCAGTGCGTCTTGTTTAGTGGTGGCCATAAGCAACTAGTTAGTGGAATTTATTAATGTATTTTGCCGTATTGCTTGGATTTAAGCAATTTGCCAGCATAAACAATGAGGTTAAAATACGATAAAGCACAGCTGGCTATTAAATCGAGGTAGACCCTAGTATAATAACGTGTTTTTTAAAATCATATATATTTACAACCCATGTTAGCTTTGGTTATTGCAAAGCAGAAAGCTTTTCACAGGAGAGAATCATGAAAATAGCCGTATTAGGTGCAGCCGGTGGTATCGGTCAAGCGTTATCATTATTATTAAAAGTTCAATTGCCAGCAGGCTCTGAACTATCTTTGTATGATGTTGCCCCAGTAGTTCCGGGTGTTGCGGTCGATTTAAGCCACATCCCTACTGGTGTGAAAGTACAGGGTTACGGAAAAGATAATTTAGCTGATGCCTTAACCGGTTGTGACATCGTATTAATCCCAGCGGGCGTTCCTCGTAAGCCAGGTATGGATCGTTCTGACTTGTTTAACATCAACGCTGGAATTGTTAAAAATCTGGTTGATGCTATTGCTGATAATTGTCCAGAAGCTTGTACTTGTATCATCACAAACCCAGTTAATACGACTGTTGCTATAGCAGCAGAAGCGTTGAAAGCTAAAGGTGTATACAACAAAAACAAATTGTTTGGTGTCACTACACTTGATGTAATCCGTTCAGAAACTTTTGTAGGTAATCTGAAAGGGTTGAACCCGGCTAATTTGCACGTTCCAGTTATTGGTGGGCACTCAGGCACTACTATTTTACCTCTTCTGTCACAAGTTAAAGGTGTAGAATTCACTGCCGAAGAAGTGGCAAGTTTGACTACCCGTATCCAAAATGCAGGTACCGAAGTGGTCACAGCAAAGGCTGGTGGCGGATCAGCAACGTTATCTATGGGACAAGCAGCGGCAAGATTCTGCTTATCTTTGGTTGATGCAATGCGTGGTGAAAATGTAGTGGAATATACCTATGTTGAAACAAATAGTGATGACGCCGCATTTTTTGCTCACCCAGTTCGTTTAGGTAAAAACGGCATAGAAGAAATATTATCTTATGGTGAGTTAAGTGAATTCGAAGAGAACGCTAAAAAGGCTATGTTAGATGGCTTACGTGCTGACATCGCGATGGGTGTTGAATTCGTTAAAGGTTAGTTTTTTATATCGCTAACAATAAAGTATTGACAAAAGGCCCCCTAGAATAATATCTAAGGGGCCTTTTTTGTATCTGGGTTGTTACGCTGCAGTAGGGCGACTGATTACCGTTTTATTGGTTTGAATAGGTCGCGTAGGTTTAGCTTGCCTAGCAAATTCATTTGCTAACTTACCGCCACTTGAAGGCGTTGGTGCGTCTAATCGTCTTAACTTTACTTTTGGAAGCTTTGCCTGAATACATTCTCTGATATCTTGTACTTTATAGCCAGAGCGCACCTTGATTCTAACGTGAGGTATACGCGCAGCATCGAGAGCGCCGCTTACATAAAAATCTCGCTGGCTTTTATAACCGTCTTTGCCAGTGTTACGTACTAAATCTATAGCGATAACTGGTGACATATCTTCTTTAGAGCAAAGTACAAAATCCAGATGTTTGCTACCTGCCCGAGTGGCGGCGTTTTTACTGATTCTTTTATCTGTATTTTGATGAATGGTCAATATATCACTCATTTTTACTCTGCATAAGATACGAAATTCATTACCTACCGCTTCTTCGATGAGACCTAAAAACGTTCGTTCAACAGGTGTAAACAAGTTGCCTTTCTTTTTAAAAGGAAATGCTAGACTTGGTTCATAAAGTTTCATTGCGCCTACAGCTACGATGATCAATAACATCATCAATACAATTGCTAGTTCCACGGTATCTCCAAAAGCCAACGTCAGAAAATTGACTTAGTGTTAGTCATCTTCTTTGTAAGCAAAGAAAGTGCCAACGGATATGAAAATAAGTTTTTTAGCTTTTGTAGTTCAGGAATATTTTAAATTAAGGTTTATTTTTAACGTTATTCTTCAGATTTTATAAGAATATCTATTTGACTACCTTGGCCATCTTTGGATATAACCACAACTTTTTGACCATTGGAATATTGCAATACAATTCGGCCATGAAGCATTTTTTCATCTTCTGCCTGGCCTAATTGTTCAACATAAAATTCTTTTGTAGTTTGCTGATTACTGCTGGCAAAATAAGACATACTGGCAGGCAATTCTTCAGCAAATAGTTGGCAGAATTTAGCGTTGGGGTACAGTGGTAAGGTATAAAAATTTTCTGGACAGCTTTGCACATTGACATGATTTTCAATTTTTAGGTCTTGCGCCTGTATCCACGCACTAGACAATATTGCAAGTAACAAAGGCCCTATGACAATGAATTTTAACAAACTCGTCTCCTTATTCTAGATTTTTGTTTACTATAGAAGTTCATCTCCTCAGCAGCAAGCCAATTCAAAGCGCAAAAGGTATTGTAGGCCATTTGTGAGTATAGATGTTAAAACCCTGAGCAGATTATGTAAGGATTATACTATTGTGTGGCGGTGTACCGATAGGCATTCAAATACCCGGCGTGGCTGACCAGTATGCTAAACAAATTGATGCCTATTTAACCTAGGCAGTGTATGCTTTTATAGGTTTCCAGAAAATCACTGACCGTTATTTTGAGGGCAATATTCAAAACTTGCTCAACTACTATAATGGTAGTGACGAAGCTGTTTTCGAAGACGACGCACCTAGTTTTTTTATTTCGAACCGCGTGTCTCATCTTAAAGCGAAGTGGCAGCACTAAATAAATGTGCATTGATGAGGACATTCCACGTGCTATTTTTTCCCCGACAATAAGGTTTTCCAACAAACATTAAAACAGTACAGTTATATGATATTCATCAACCTTCAGTATGGAGCTTAATCAGTAGCTTTTTAATGGCTATCTTTTTTGATTGGTTATTTACGTTACTGGATACTTGAGCAGTCAAAAAAATCAAAATACGTTAAATGTTTGATTTTTTTTTGGCAGTATTAAATATAAGTCTCGAAATAATAGTTACTGTTTTTCTGATGATTTATTAGCAAACTATTGAGAATGATATCGCTGGTTTTCGCTAATCCACAGAGCACTAAAGTTTTCTGAAGTTGAGCACATAAACTTCTATAATTCAAAGATTAGAGATGAAAATTCAAATGGGTTGTCCTTGGTAGAGCTTATTCAAAAACGGAGAATTATGAACACTCAACTAAAAATAGACATTGTATCCGATGTATCTTGCCCTTGGTGCATTATAGGCTATCAAGCATTGAAGCATGCCTTGTCTAATTTAGCTCCAGATATCCAAGCCTATATCACTTGGCAACCATTTGAGCTCAATCCTCAGATGCCAAAAGAAGGACAGGAAATTACTGAGCATATTACTCAAAAATACGGCATTACTGTGGAACAAAGTGAACAAAACCGTGCGGCAATAAGAGAGCGCGGCTTGTCTGTTGGGTATCAATTTGGCAATCGTGGCGGCGGTCGTATTTATAACACTTTTGATGCTCACCGTTTGTTGCACTGGGCACATCAGTTAGGCAAACAAACAGATTTAAAGTTGGCGCTGTTTGATTTGTACTTCCAGCAAAGTGGTAATCCTAGTGATCATCGACAATTATTATCTGTCGTTAAGAGTATTGGGTTAGACGTGGTTGAAGCTAAACAAATATTGGATTCAGATAAGTACATGACTGATGTGAGGAAACAGCAAAAATTTTATCAATCGGCTGGGGTGAGTTCGGTGCCTGCTGTCATAGTGAATGATAAACACTTGATCAGTGGTGGTCAGCCTTCTGAAACATTTGAACAGGCGTTAAAGCAAATTGCTGCCGAGCAGATATCTACTTAGTCTGAAATTTAATGAGGGCGAAGGGCCTTCAAACCCATTATTAAAAAATTGATGCATGGACGTCCGTCTGTAAAAACTCCTTGCCTTGTTACGGACTCCCTTGCGGTAAAGGGAGCCCATACATCATTTTATGATTGCATAATATGTGTATTGTTACTTGGTAATTGGAAAACCTCTATCTCGCATCAATGCTTCCACTTTAGCGTCACGTCCACGAAATAAACGATAGGCTTCTGCTGGATCCATAGCATTACGAATAGAAAACAAGTGATCTACCAGTTTTTTACTCACGTCTTTATCATAGAACCCCCCCGGCGCTTCAGCAAATGCTTCTGCTGCGTCAGATGTAAGTACTTCTGCCCACATATAACCATAATAGCCAGACGAATACCCTTCACTTGAAAATACATGACCGAATTGAGTACTGCGATGACGCATAACCACTTCTTTTGGCATACCTATAGCGGTCAGCTGCTCTTTTTCAAAAGTCTGTGGTTCGATTAAAGCTGGATCAGTTGTGTGGTACAACAAGTCCATAATAGCTGAAGCCATGTATTCAGTTGTTTTAAAACCTTCATTGAAAGTCGCTGCTTTTTTGATTTTGGCCACTAGATCAGCAGGTATAGGTTCACCTGTTTTGTAATGCACTAAGTAGTTATTAATCACTTCGTCTGTTGTTAACCAACGTTCTAACAATTGTGATTGAAACTCAGTATAATCGCGGACGCCAGAGTGTGAGCTTGGATAAGCAACAGTGGCAGATAAAAAGTGTAAGGCATGACCAAATTCATGGAAGTAGGTCTCTGCATCGTCCCAAGATATGAGTGTTGGCTGTCCTTCTGAGCCTTTAACAAAGTTAGAATTATTAGAAGAAAGTACCGTTTTTTTACCATCAAATGTAGTATGACTTCGATAGGTCGTGGCCCAAGCACCTGAGCGTTTTCCCTTGCGACCAAAGGGGTCTAGGTACCACAAGCCAATATGTTCACCAGTGGTTTTGTCTTTGACCTCCCATACTTTAACGTCCTCATGAAATACTGACACCGAACCTTCTGGCACAGGCATAAAATCAAAGTTAAATAACCGGCCCGCAACATAAAACATTGCTTCTCGTAATTTATCCAATTGTAAATATTGTTTCACTTCGTCCGAGTCTAAAGAATATTTATCTTTGCGTACTTTCTCGGCGTAATAACGGTAGTCCCATGGCGCTATTTTAAATGTAGCGCCCTCAGCGTCCGCTATTGCCTGCATATCTGTCACTTCTTCATCCACACGAGCAATGGCTGCTGGCCAAACTTTTTTCATTAAATCCATGGCGTTTTCTGGATTTTTTGCCATCCGGTCTTCTAAGCGCCACTGTGAGTAATTATCGTAACCTAGCAATGCAACACGTTCATCACGTAATTTAAGGATGTTTTTGATGAGCTGGTTATTATCAAATTCATCACCGTTGTTCGCTCGGTTGTAGTAGGTTGTCCATACCTTTTCTCTTAGTTTTCGTTCGTCAGAGTAGGTTAAAAACGGATCCATTGATGAGCGAGAGTTAGTAATGGCATATTGGCTTTCTTTTCCAAGACTCTCTGCAGCGTTTGCAGCAGCTGAAATCAAGGACTCCGATAAACCCGATAATTGGTCGTCATTGAGAAACAACGCATAGTTTTCTTCGTCAGCTAGTATATTGTTGGCAAATTGAGTTTGTAAACCAGCTACTTCTTGGTTAATCGCTGCGTATCGCGCTTTAGATTCGCCTAATAGCGTTGCGCCGTTGCTTGCAAAACTATTATAAGTGAGCCATGTGATTCGTTGCTCTTCGGTGGTCAAGGTCTTCAATTCTTCACTTTGGTAGACTGTTTTTATTTTAGCAAATAGTTTTTCGTTACCTGTGATGCTCGAATTAAATGCAGAAATTTTCGGTACCATTTCTTTTTGGATTTCTCGAAACTCAGGACTGTTTTTATTTGAACTCCAAATGCCCCAATAACGAAATACTCTGCTTAAATCACTACCAGACTTTTCTAACGCTACAATCGTATTTTGAAAATTTGGTGGTTCTGAATTATTGGCTATGGCATCAATCTCAGCCAAGTTGATAGCCATACCTTTGTCTAATGCGGGTTTAAGATCTGCTAAATTCATTTTATCAAAAGCAGGGACACCACCATAAGGACCAGCATATTCTGCTAATAATGGATTTTGTTGTTCCGCTTTTGCCATGAGTATGGGGGATGTTGTTTGGGTTTTAGTGGGTTCGCTACATGCACTTAATGCAACTATCACCGCACTAAATAATAGCGCTGCTAGTTTAGTTTTCATAATTTCCTATCAGGTGATTTTTATGATTTTAATTAATTCGCTGTAATTGATCATACAAATAAATATTGTAATGTTCTGGCATCAAAGTACAAGAGAGTCTGCGCTTATATCTTCAATATTAGTTTGTTAGATTGGTATGCATTTCTATACCAAGTTAGTACTGCATTAACGGTAATTAGATATAGAATAATTAAAGTACAAAATGTTTAGCTCAATTTGAATGTCTGAATTGAGATTAGTTATCGTCGCTGCACTTTCGCTGTTATCGCGCCATCGTCATGCCAGTTCAGATGCGCTCGCAATAGCTTTGAACTGGTTGCAAATTTGGGCTTCTCAAAACGTAGAATTTAAAATGCTGAAGTCAGGTGTAAAGTTTAGTGGTTGCAAGCAAAAAGAGTATTTGGCCGCTTTGAATCAGCTTCCAACTGAAAATATTATTTTAGAAATAGGTTTGGGCTATTAAAAGAGCTTTCTTTTATACCAAGATATCAACTTAGTCATAATATTAACATTGGCTTTGGAGTGATCACCCAATCACAAATTGCATTTAAAACAAGCCAAGGTATTGAGTATAATTTACCAAAGAACAATTTACTAAAGAACACAGAGCGGTTACTGAGCACAAAGACCGATGGTTTCGCAAATGACCATTGTTGAGAATGGTCAGCATCTAGCCAAAAGTAGAGTGATCCTAAAGATTTTAGTGGGGTATTTGAAAAATGCGCAACTGGTAACAAAGTAAGACTAAGTCGCAATGGGTATTTTTAAAACCGTCTAGTAATTGACTCATACAGCAGTCCCTGTCGTACTTCTTTTATCTAGATGCTCTGCATCACACAATGTTAAGACCGTTCTTTTATCTGTCCCATCTACCTCAGTAATACATGTATTTTGAAAGTTTAATAGTGGCAGCATAAGTTCATCAACAGTTAAATGTTGTTTAATCAACTCGCGTAATACCAAGCCGTGTGTCATCACAATTAAACTACCCGTTGTATTGAGATAACTCGTTAATATAAATTCCCAAACAAGATTAATGCGTGCTACAAATTGTTGATGGGTTTCACCATTCGGTGGTACGTATCCTTCAGCGAAAAAATCAGCATTAATTTCTGCATAAGTCTTGCCACGCAAATCCCCAAAGTTTCTTTCTCTGAGAAGAGGTTGCAGACTGAATGAGGACTGATTTGATGCATGTAATGGAGCTGCTGTTTGTTGTGCGCGCAGATAATCACTACAGATAATTTTTGTTATTGGAATATTCTGAAATCTCTGCGCAAGTTGTTGGGCTTGTTGCTGCCCTAGCTCTGAAAGTGGTGTATCAGGTGTTTGTATAATTCTATCCCTGTTGCCATTGGTTTGGCCATGGCGTATTAGATAGATAGACATTAAGCAAATACCACAGTTTTGTTTTTATGAATAATGACACGGTCTTCTAAATGATACCGAACGCCATTTGCTAAAGCTATTTTTTCACAATTTTTACCCTTACGCACCATATCCTCAGAGGTATCGCTATGACTAATACGCATCACTTCTTGTTCAATAATTGGCCCTTCATCTAAATCGCTAGTCACATAGTGGCAAGTGGCACCAATTAACTTAACACCTCGATTATAGGCTTGTAGATACGGTTTAGCGCCGGCAAAGGAAGGTAAAAAACTGTGATGAATATTGATCGCTTTACCCGCTAACTTTTCGCAAAGGTGCCCGGGAATAATCTGCATAAACCTTGCGAGCACAGTCAAATCAGCTTGATAGGTTTGGATAAGGTGTTCTACCTCCGCAAAAGCTTCTTCTTTTGATTTATTTTTAAAGTCGACCCAATGAAATGGGATCCCGTGCCAATCTGCAAATTGTTTTAATTGTGGATGATTGGCAATAATACATGGAATATCACACAACAATTCCCCGCTGTGCCAGCGATGTAAGATATCCATTAAACAATGGGATTCATGACTGGCCAGCATCACTACTTTTTGTTTTTTGTTTGAATCAGCAATTTTCCAATTCATTTGAAATTTCTCAGCAATAGGCTTAAAAGCCTGCTTCACACTTTCAATACTCACATTGAGCGATTCAGCTTTAATCTCGTGGCGCATAAAAAAGCGATTTGTTTGCTGATCTGTATGATGACTCGCCTCGACAATCGTGGCTTCTTGGTCGGCTAAAAATTGACTAACGGCTGCGACTAGACCTACTTGATCTGGACAATCGATGACTAATCTAAATGTTTGTTGCATAACTCATAAAACCTTAATTCCGATTATTTCTTATTGTGACTCGCTAAAGCCGATGGGGTAAAGAACAAAAAAGGTTACATCAGAACCACCCTAATATAAAACCTGAATATATAACTTCAACATATAGCATGCATGGATAAGGTTCAGGTTGATTGAAAGGCAAACATTTTAGCTAATAGCCAAGAATGTCGAATGTGATAAGACACCCCTTTTTTACCTGACATGGATTCAAATAGATGAAATTCTGCGTTACGCCAAGTCAATGTAGGTTCGATTAAAGCTGCTGGTGGGCTGACTGAGCATTTTCTGGCAAGTGTTAGGTGTGCGATATAATCTTGTTTAGGTAATTGTAAACCTATTGAGTTACCTATTTGAGATAGGCTTTTTACAAGTTTCAGATGCTCATTATGAATATCGTTACAACCTAACCAAAGGGCTTTAGGTTTTGACCAATAACCTACTTGGTTAAGTGAAACATCAAATGTGTGTATATCAGTTAATTGGTCGACAGCCTTGCACAATTCATCGAGCTGCTTAGGTATGAGCCGACCTAAAAAAGCTAAGGTTACATGAAAATTGGCTGCTGGTACTGGTCCATCAAAGTGAGGAAATGCTTTATTTCGCCACACCTCTATTGTCAACTTAGTTTTGGCGTCAGGTGATAAACCAAAAAATGCCCGCATACTGTCACCCCTTATGTTTGTTATCATCTTAGAAATATACTCTTCACAAATTTTTATTTAAAACCAAAGAGATGTCATTTGTTACCTGTTGAACATATTTTGCCTGCATTGCATCAACAACTCATGGTTGGTGATGCTATCGTTGTAGCGCCTCCTGGCGCTGGAAAGTCAACCTGTTTGCCCTTGTCTTTGCTCAAATTAGACGTATTTAAAGATAAAAAGATCATCTTGTTACAGCCAAGGCGTATTGCTGTTAGAAATATTGCTGCGTATTTGGCTAGCCAATTGGGCGAGCCTGTAGGGCGAACAGTGGGTTATCGAATTAGAGGTGAAGTTAAAGTCACAAATAATACACGTTTAGAAATTGTCACAGAAGGCATTCTAACGCGGATGTTACAGAACCAGCCTGAATTGCTTGATGTGGGTTTAGTGATTTTTGATGAATTTCATGAACGCAGTGTACATGCTGACTTTTCTTTGGCGTTATGTATTGAAGTGCAGCAAGCCCTGAGAGACGACTTACGCTTATTGGTGATGTCAGCCACTCTTGACGTTGTTGCACTGAGGGAGTTGTTGCCCGAAGCTAAATTATTAGAGTCTCAAGGAAAGAGTTACCCCGTAAATATTGTTTATCAAGCTGACAATTCAAGTTTACATTTGTTTGAAAAGATTAGTCGGCTTGTTATCCAAGTCTTTGCCAGACATAAACATGACGTTCTGGTTTTTTTGCCAGGTGCTGCCGATATTAATAAAGCGGCCCAGTATTTAAACCAACACTTCGGCCAGCTCTCTAGCCAATACGCTAGTCAGGACTATAGCCAGAAACGTACAGTTGAGGTCGATGTTCTGAAGTTGTTTTCTGAACTATCAAAAAATGAACAACAACAAGCCTTATTACCCCACCCTGATGGAAAACGAAAAATTGTTTTAGCAACCAATATTGCTGAAACCAGTTTAACCATCGAGGGCATAGAAGTCGTTATCGATAGTGGTATTGAAAAAAATGCCATTTTTCAACTAAATCGGGGTATCACTCACTTGCAGAGCCAAAAAATATCGCAAGCTTCGGCCACACAGCGTGCAGGCAGAGCGGGGCGTTTGATGACTGGTACTTGTTACCGGTTATGGAGTAAAGAACAACACAGTCGGCTAGCTAAACAAAGCACGCCTGAGATCATGCATACCGACATGAGCAGTTTTATTTTAGAAAGTATGATGTGGGGCTCGGATGTGTCGGCGCTTGCGTTACAAGACTACCCCAGTGATGCACAACTCTCCCAAGGTTTTGGTCTGTTAAGACAGCTTGGACTGATAGATGCCAACAAAAAGTTGACGGCTTTAGGGCGAAAAGCTCATGGGCTTGGTTGCCATCCCAGTATCGCAGTCATGTTAGTGCAAAGTGCTAAAATGAGTTCGGAGCACCTAAGTATGGCGTGTGCTTTAGCGGCACTAATCGAAAACAAAGACCCCATGGGCAGAAATACTAACGGGGCAAGTTTATCAGCCAGATTACATTTTGTTTTGCAGCAAAAAAATCATGTTGTTTGGCAAACGATCCGCCAATGGCACTCGAAGTTAGCGTGTCGCCTTTTAACATGGCCAATCGAAGATACCGCTGTTTTAGTGGGTTATGCC
Source organism: uncultured Paraglaciecola sp. (assembly GCF_913058035.1). Lineage (GTDB taxonomy): Bacteria > Pseudomonadota > Gammaproteobacteria > Enterobacterales > Alteromonadaceae > Paraglaciecola. The sequence continues at coordinate 44,102 of NZ_CAJXPA010000010.1, forward strand.
TATCCACAATGGCTGGCAAAACAGAGAAAAAATGAACGTTATCAACTGGTGAATGGAAGTGGAGCCGTGTTGTACCAAGACGACGCTTTGACCACACATAACTGGTTAGCCATAGCAAACATGCAAACCAGCGATAGGCAACAAGACAACGCGCAAATTCGTTATGCAGAGTCTTTAACATTGTTACAACTTGAGCAGCATTTTCAACATCTGATTGAGAAAAAAGAATATGTTGCCTGGGATCACGAAAACCAAAGAATAGTCTCGGAAATGCATAAGACTCTGGGTGAAATTGTGATTAACAGACAACCAATTAAGCGACCTTCTGAGCAGCATATTCTGTCTATCTGGCAGCGTGTCATTCAGGGTAAAGGCATAGTTGGGCTACCATTTGATGAAGACGTACTGCAACTTATTTATCGGGTGCAATTGGCGGCAAGTTTTATTGGGACCCCATCGTTTCAGGCATTTCCAGATTTCACGGAGTCTGGTTTACTCAACTCTATGGATAGATGGTTAATGCCCTACCTGAGGCATGTATTAACTTGGCAGCAACTCACGCAGTGTCATTTTCTACAACAGCTGCTCAACGAGTTAGACTACGCACAGCAACAAAAATTAAATAAACAATTTCCTAAACGATTGGTTTTACCTAGCGGCACAAGTGCTCAGTTGACTTATACATCAAGCAATAGTGTAGTGTTATCGGTGCGTATGACTGAACTATATGGCTTGCAGCTTCATCCAACTGTTGCACAACAACAAGTCCCAATCACAGTCGAGCTGCTCTCACCTGCAGGTCGGCCCATACAAACGACCCAAGACTTACCAAGATTTTGGCAAGGAAGTTATAAAGAGGTACAAAAAGAAATGAAAGGCCGCTATCCTCGCCATTTCTGGCCAGACGATCCGGCTAATGCACAAGCAACAACACGCACCAAAAAAAGAATGAGCAGTAAACCATGAGTAAAATTCCCGTTAAACCTAAACCTGCCACCAAAAAAGCCAGAACATCTAACAAGCCGAACCGTTCGCCCTATGTTTCAATATGGAAACGGCTTAATCCTTTTCGCTGGTTTTGGCGACACTGGGGTAAGTTATTGTTTATCTTTATCTTAGTTGTCGCGGCCTATTTTATTTATCTGGATGCTCAAATCATCCAGAAATTTGCAGGTAATAAATGGCAAGTACCGGCACAGATATATGCACGTCCAATGTTTTTGAATGTAAAACAAGAAATTAGCATTAATGAGATTGAAGAAGAATTACAGTTATTAGGTTATCGAAAAGTCATTCAGGCAGATAGCTCTGGCGAATACCAAGTATTGACGAATAGTATTCGTATTCAGCGTCGCAAATTCAATTTCTCTCATGGAGCAGAAGATTTACGTTATATTGAAATAAGCATTAAGAATGAGCGTGTTAGTCTGATCCAAGACCTTGATAGTTTTCAACGTATCGATAATGTTTACCTTGAACCATGGTTAGTTACTCGTCTGGTCAGCAGCGGTCGCGAAGATCGTATGTTGGTTCAAATCAACGATGTTCCACCTATTTTAACCCAAGCGTTAGTAGCAGTCGAAGATAAAGATTTTTATCAGCATATTGGTGTGGCACCACTTTCTATATTAAGAGCTTTAATAGCCAATATTTCTGCGGGACGAACCGTTCAAGGCGGAAGTACCTTGACTCAGCAGTTGGTTAAAAACCTTTTTTTAACACGTGAGAAATCTTTAGTACGAAAAGCTAAAGAAGCAATGATGGCGTTGATTATAGAATTTAGGTACAGCAAAGATGTGATTATCGAGGCTTACCTTAACGAAGTGTTTTTAGGACAAAATGGGGATACTGGCGTTTATGGGTTTGGATTAGCCAGTTATTTTTATTACGACCGCCCACTGAACGAGCTAAGTATTGATGAAATCGCTACTTTGGTAGGCATTATTAAAGGCCCTTCATATTATAACCCTCGCAAATATGAAGAGCGGGTGACACAAAGGCGTAATATAGTTTTACGCTCGATGTTTGAAAGTAACCACTTGTCACCCAATGAATATCAAAACTTGGTAAAGCTACCGATTAATTTAGCAACTGGTGCAAGCTTGAGAAAAGACAAGCACCCAGCTTTTATGGATCAAGTGCGACGTGAATTACGTTTGGTGTTGGATAATCCAAATATTCGGCAGTCAGGGGTAAAAGTGTTTACGACCTTGGACTCTAACGCACAAGTGAAGGCCGAACGTGCTGTTTCTGATGGTGTTGTTGTGCAAGAAAAACGCTTGGGTAAAAGTGGGTTTGAAGCAGCTATGGTTGTCACAGATATTGATTCGGGTGAAATTCGCTCGATTGTTGGTGGGCGTAATGTTGCTTATGCAGGTTTCAACAGGGCACTGGATGCCAAACGCTCTATCGGTTCACTGATCAAGCCAGCCATATATCTTACTGCGCTGGAGCAGCCAAAAAGCTATAATTTAGCCACACACTTAACAGACGAACCCATAAAGCTTAAAAGCACGTACGGTAAAATGTGGGAACCACAAAACTCAGATAAAAAATTCCGAGGCCAAGTACCACTGTTGATAGCGTTGAGCCGGTCACTTAACGTGCCAACCGTGTCGTTAGGTATGAGTTTGGGCTTAGGAAACATAGCAAATACTATCAAGCGCTTAGGTGTAAAAGAAGAACTCGATTTATACCCAGCTTTAACATTAGGAGCGGTAAACTTTTCACCGCTACAAGTAAACCAGATGTATCAGACTATCGCTAACAACGGTCGCTACATACCTCTGCATTCAATTACGGCCATTATGTCTGCTGATGATGACTTGCTATGGAAATTTGACATTGCCCCACAACAACGAGTTAATGAACAAGCTACTTATTTGCTGAACTATGCACTCCACAAAGTGACGTTAGAAGGGACGGCTAAAGCTGTTCGAACAAAATTTCCTGATGTTAATATGGCAGGTAAAACGGGAACTACCGATGATTATCGTGACAGTTGGTTTAGTGGTTTTGATAAAAACATTCTTGTGACCAGTTGGATAGGCAAAGATAACAACCAACCTGTTAACTTAAGTGGGGCAAGTGGGGCCATGCAGTTATTTATTGCTTATCAACAACAACAACAGCCTAGGTCATTGGTTAGGCGTTTCCCTGATGGATTGAGTATCGCTCACTTTGATAATGCATCGGGTAATTTAAGTAAAGCTGGGTGTGCTAACACCTTCAGTGTGCCTGCTATTACCGCCGCATTACCTCCCGTACCTAATCGATGTGTTGGCAAATCGGCTGTGCCAGATAAGCGTAAAAGTCTATGGGAAAAAATATTTGGTTAGCTGTTATTGTTGCAGATTGGAATTAATGTTTTATTCAAGATTTTTGATCCCTCTCGCCGATTTCCTGACAGGATAAGCGCAACTGATAATAGACCCAAAAGTTATCTTGAGCCATTTATCATGCGGTAAATAGTATTTGTTGGCAGAACATAAATATGGCCATTACACTTATAAATACTGCAAACACTTTTTTGATTTTTTGCTGGGGTAGTTTCATAGAATAATATTGACCTGTAAAACTGCCTACAATACCTATGCTGGATATTATGCCAATAGTTGACCAATCTAATAATTGGTTATTTTCGTGAAGAATAGACTGATATTTAATAAACGCCGAGCCTGAATTGATTGATATCACCACCAAGCTAGTAAAAACGGCCTGTTTCATTGTTATCCCGCCCAACAACACTAAAGCAGGTACAATTAAAAAGCCACCGCCAACGCCAACAAAGCCAGTCAGTAGACCAACTCCAATGCCCTGCATAATGATTAACAACCGGTTTATTTTGTGAGGTATTTGCATCTGAAAAGAACGAAACATTTTCCATGCAGCTGCAAGCATAATAACTGCCAATACCATGACTTGTGCTTGCCCTGAAACATAACTGCTGGCCCAAGCTCCGACATAGGCACTGACCATACTTGGACCGCCAAAGTATAGGACAAGTGTCCAATTGACTTTTCTTTGTTTTATGCCAATTAACGCCGTTGTTGCACTGATAGAGCCAACAATAATTAGCGCACTAGCGATAGCTAATTTTTCAGTATATCCCAAACCATACATCAACAAGGGTACTGTTAAAATTGCTCCGCCTGACCCTAAAACACCTAAACTTAAACCAACAAAGCTGGCACTAATTAACACAAATAACATTCTATAGACTCTCAAGGATAGTTCTAACATCAACAAAAATGTTGGTTTTTTGATTTAGCGCTATTGGTTTTAGAACTACAAATATCACAAGCAGATACTGTTTCATCACAAAACAACACACCCTAGTATTGGTGCAACGCGTACCCACCTTTTAAGTGTCCAACATTTTCAAAACCTAAACGTAATAGTGTCTGCGCCGCTAATTGAGAACGGCCACCACTTCGACAAACTAAAATTAACTGTTGTTGTTTATTATGTTTATGCTGGTGCATAAATTCTACCAATTGAGTTAAAGGTACATTATTTTCAAAGTTTTTATCGTGCTGTAGTGTGTATTCGTAAGACTCACGAAGGTCAATGAATTTAATATTGTTGGGTTGTTTCAGAGCCTCGGCTAAACTGTGACTATTATACTCACGCACTGATGCTTTTTTGCAATCACCTATTAAATCGCCACACATGATTTTACGACCTGATTGGTCGACAATATCTGTGTCCATTAATGTTTTTTGAACCGAGAAATCTTCGATGTTTATCTCGTTATTCATAACGTGTGCAAGTAACGAGTTACGTGATATCTCTGCGCTAATGCTAGTGGTAAACTCATTATTATAATCATGGCTGGGGCAAATGAGGCTTTCAGTTCCTACAAGTGCTTTTAATAACTGCAAACTTGAAAACATAGCCGCTGCACTACTGCATGAAAAATTTGTTCTACCAAGACTGTCCATTAAGATTAAATCACCACAAAACGTATAGTGAACGACTAATTCGTCTGTTGAGTCTTTGATAGGATCACAAAGTAACAAGCTAGTACTGTCAGTGGTATGGCCAGGTGTGTTGACTTTAACTAACCATTTATCACCCAATAAAATGTAGGGGTAGTGTTGGCCATGAATGACTGTTGTCTTTGAGTGAACTGGCCATCCAAGCATGTCTGTTTGTTGTTGAGCTAAATCATCAGTAAGTTGGGCTCGACAAGACAGATGATCGCCATGGCCGTGAGTGTCGATTACAGCAACTAAATTAAGCCCCTGACAGGTCAGTAATGTTTGCAGACGCCCAGTTAACTCGGGTAAGGGGTCAATAAATATGGCAGATTTTGTTCTTTTATCGACATATAACCAACTACAGCTTCCACCTACCTTAAATTGTAATAAACCTTCTAGTTCTGTTTTGTCAGCAGTGATACTGGTGTTTACTGTTAAGCAGCTTTGTTTTAATGCTTGCGCGGCAAACACTATTCTTGTGCACGCTTCGTCAATTTGTGGTTGTGTCATCGCTGGCCCAAAGGACATTCTAATTGCCGATTCACTTTGCCAGTTTGGCAGTCCCATGGCGTCTAATACAAAACTGCCCGTTACCTTTGAACTACAAGCAGCGCCAGAGCTGACACGTATATTTGCGGCGTCAAATAAATCCATTATTTCTTTAGAGCTAAACCCGGGAATGGTGAAGTTAATAGTTGTTGGTACTGAATTTTCAAAACTATGATTAAACACAATTTCTGGGAAGGCTTGAGTTAAAGCTGTAGCAATTTGTTGACGAAATAAATGGAGCGTTTTTAAAGCAGTAAAAGTATTTTTAGTTGCTTTGTTGAGCATGCTAAATATAACATTTAATGCGGCTAAACCAGGCAGATTTTCAGTACCTGAGCGTAAACCACTTTCTTGGCCACCACCTGCAATGAAAGGGGTAAATGGAGATGTTTCTTTAATATACATAAATCCAACACCTTTAGGAGCATATAATTTATGTCCACTAAACGGTGCGTAATCGATGCTGGTTTTTGCCAAGTTTAAATCTGTTTTGCCTAATGCTTGAACACAATCTACCATCCAAGCGGTATTTTTATTATTGGCACGTATGGTTTGGTCCAGTAAATTGATGTCCTGATAAACCCCGGTTTCGTTATTAACTGCCATGGTACAAATCATCAAGGCATCGGGTACCTCTTTTGCTATAAAATTAATATCAAGCTGACCCAGTTCATTCACTGGAATAGCTTTTATTTCAGCATTTATTTCAAGAATTTTGTTCCAGTGTTTAAGTGACTCAGGTACTGCCTTATGTTCCGTGGCACCGTACAAGAGGCAATATTTTTTACTGCTATCAAGAGTTGTTTTAGCATGTTGTAACGCCGATAAGATCGCAGTTTGAATTCCTTCTGTAGCACCACTTGTAAATATTACCTTACCGTTACCAGCACCAATAATAGTTTGTGCCTGCTGCCGTGTTTCATCTATTATCTGTTTTGCCTGCAATCCTGTTACATGACCACTACTGGGATTACCAAAGAGTGTCTCCATGGTTGATAAAGCTGCCGCTGCAGCTTGAGGCAATACTTGAGTAGTGGCATTAGCATCTAGGTAAATTAAACTGAGGGGTTGCTTTGGGGTTGCAGGTAAATTAATCATAAAACTCTCTCAGATTATTCTGTTAATCGTTGCATTCGACTTTGTAAGAT
>NZ_CAJXPA010000011.1 GCF_913058035.1 uncultured Paraglaciecola sp.
ACAAACCAAACTAGTTTAAGTTTTACCTACTAGTTCCAGATCTTCACCAGTAAATACGAGGTAGCTGCGGGGTGTGTGGGCTGCTCTGATAATTTGAACTATGAACTATGAACTATAAAAAGCTGTTCTGTAATTTCCATATTTTGTAATGATAATTTATAGGTGATGTTCAATATATGATTATTGCTTAGTACTTAAATATCCAAAGAGACAAACCATCATGTCCAATCCTGATATCACATCTATAATTCCCATATTTATTACCTTATGCCTGTCAATCAGTTCTCGCAATGTGGTGATTGGGTTGTTTGCAGGTGTAGTCAGCGCCGTGGTCATGCTGGTAGGGTTCAATCCCTTGGATGTCATGACAACACTGGTTAAAGAACATTTAGTGGACACCTTAAGTGACAGTTATAATGCAGGAGTCATTGTGCTGTTAGTTTTTATTGGGGGGTTTGTGGCTCTGATGGAAAAATCTGGAGGTGGTCCAGCTTTTGCGCTAACTATAGTGCGCCATATAAGTAGCAGAGGACATGCACAATTAGCCGCGTGGTGTGGGGGTATTTTTGTTTTTTACTCTGACTTGGGCACACCTCTTATTGTTGGTCCTGTATTTCGCCCCTTATTTGACAAGCTTAAGATTTCACGACAAAAACTGGCGTTTATTGTGGACTCGACTGCTTCACCCGTTGCTATTTTATTACCCTTTATCGGTTGGGGTATTTATATCATCAGCCTAATACAAAAAGAGTTTGATGGATTAGAGCAAAATATATCAGCTTGGCATAGTTTTATTCACGCCATACCCTTTCAATTTTATGCAATTCTGGCCATCTTCATTGTGCCAGTGCTTATTTATGCGGGTCTGGATTTTGGTCCCATGGCCAAGGCAGAAAAAGCTGCAAACCTTGCTATAGAGCAAACCATAATTGAAAGTAATACTAACAATGAGCAGGCTTTTACCCATAGCAAAGCTCGGTCTTCATTTGTGTTTATTCCTTTGCTGATCATGGCTACTGTATTGTGTGCAACTCTACTTCCGTTGGGTTTCCCCTTTGAAGAAGTTGCAGGATCGACTTTCCGTGCGGCCTTAACCAGTGCTTATTTCTTTGCCGCAGTCACTTTAATGTTAATGATGGCATACTACGGGGTTAGAACAGTAACTGAAGGAATTAGCATATATGTCCAAGGCATGGGCAACATGATGCAGGTAGCAATAGTGCTTATTTTAGCTTGGACATTCAGTGGACTAGGTAATGAACTAGGAACAGCGACTTATATTGCTGAGCGAGCCCAAGAAGGCCTTCCCTATTGGTTATTGCCAGCTGTGGCATTTATGTTGTCTGGTATTATTTCTTTTAGCACAGGCTCGTCGTGGGGTACTTTTGCCATTATGTTTCCTTTAATGATCCCTACAGCCTTCGCCGTAGAAGCTTCTCTAGTTGTCAGTATTGGTGCCGTCCTATCTGGAGGGCTGTTTGGTGATCACTGTTCACCCATTTCAGAAACTACAATACTATCCTCTACTGGTTCAGGGTGTCATCAGTTTGAACACTTTAGGACTCAGTTACCTTATGCGTCAATCAATGGTGGTATTGCCCTATGTTGCTTCATTTTTGCAGGTTTTCACCCTAATACATACTGGATATTTTTTGCACTATTAGTGCAAATTGCAATTTTTTACCTTTGTGCCAAAACAAGGACATTAAAATTGAAAAATTCGTAAGGTATATGAAATCGTTAATCTAACTGTATTCATATCGTGCAAAATCATAGGGCTGTGGAGTGTCATATCTGATGTTACGTTAACATTGGCATTTAAATGGTTATGGCCAATCATGTTATGTTGGCATAAGAGATGAATCAGCATGTTGGAGCACACAAAATTTATGTGCTTCATTTAAAGTCGACTTCCATGTCGAGTTGTTTAGTCAGCTAAAGTTTTATTCCAAAAAGTCCCATCTTAAATCTGATGTAACCAGTCCAATAGATATTAACCTGTGTTCCTCATACCTACTGCTATTCCTGCTATTGTCACCATCATGGCGCGTTCTAAAGTTGCGTCGTGTTCTTTATCATCTAATAGTCTTATCCTTTTAAGGAGTTCGATTTGTAGATAGTGCAAGGGTTGAAGGTAACTGGCACGAATATTCATGGATATTGAACCTTTCGGGTCGCTTTCCATTACGGTTTTTTGGTCAAGCAATTTAAGTAATAACTCAATACTTTGTTGTAACTCGGTTCGTAATGCATCGCCAAAATGTCTGAGTTCCTCAGGTACTAGACTTTGATCGTATTCTTGACTGATTTTTGGGTCGGCCTTAGCAAAAACCATGTCTAACATGGACAGGCGCGAATAAAAAAATGGCCAGTTAGTTAACATGTCTTGAATAGTATCTTTTTTACCAGCATCTAAAGAACTTTGTACAGCCTTCATCACTCCTAGCCAAGAGGGCAATACCATGCGAGTTTGAGCCCACGCAAATATCCAAGGGATAGCACGTAAACTCTCAATGCCGCCTGTGGGTTTACGTTTAGCAGGACGACTGCCAAGTGGCAATTTACCTAATTCTTGTTCTGGTGTGGCCACACGAAAGTAAGGTACAAAGTTCTCATCATGTCTAACAATTTGACGGTAATTATCGCGTCCATCTGCAGCCATTTTTATCATCGCTTCGCGCCATTCTTTTTTGGGAGCTGGCGGTGGTAAAATTAGTGCTTCTAATATCGCACTAGCGTACATAGCTAAGCTGCGCTGCGCTAAAATAGGCATACCGAATTTATAACGAATGGTTTCTCCTTGTTCGGTGACTCTAAAACCGCCAGTTAATGAGCCTGGTGGTTGTGAAAGTATCGCTGCGTGTGCGGGTAAACCACCACGCCCAATAGTACCGCCTCGTCCATGAAATAGTGTAAGCCCGATATCGTTTTCTGCGGCTAGGGCGACTAGGGCTTCTTGTGACTCATACTGGGCCCAACCAGCAGCCATTGCACCAGCATCTTTAGCCGAGTCTGAGTAGCCAATCATCACATATTGATGGCCCTGAATATATCCTCGATACCAACCAATAGAAAATAGTTTTTTGGTCACACTAGCAGCAGCATTTAAGTCGTCTAATGTCTCAAACAAAGGGGCCACAGGCATCGGCCATGTTACGCCTAGTTCTTTGAGTAATAAATTTACACTCAAAACGTCTGAAGGCAAACTAGCCATAGAGATGATATAAATACCAAAGCCGTCTTTACCGTTTTGGGCAATGACTTTACAGGTGTCTAGCACTTCCTGTACATCTTCACTAGGTTGCCATGCTGGCGGGAATAATGGTCGTTTTGAACCTAACTCTCTTAGTAAAAAAGCCTGTTTATCATCTTCACTCCACTGTCCGTAATCACCTAAGCCTAAGTGACGTGTCAGTTCAGAAAATACATTTGCGTGCCTTTCTGAGTCTTGGCGAACGTCCAATTTCAGTAAATGTACGCCAAAACAATGAACCCTGCGGATAGTGTTTTGTAGATGCCCTTGAGCTATTACAGACATACCACATGTCTGTAATGAGTGATAACAAGCCATTAAAGGAGCCAGTAATTGTTCTTTGTTGTCAACCCAGTCAGTCATATCGACAGGTAAACCTTTTAGCTTGTCGATTATGCCTACTTGTGTTTTGATTAATTTGTCTAAAAGCGGTCTTAAAACTGCACGATAAGGTTCTAGTTCATCGCCTACCTGAGCCCTGAGAGTTTCATCGCAATCGCTCATTGATAACTCTGTTTGCAAAATATCAATGTCTTTGGCAAAAAGCTTGGCAGCACGTTTGCGTGCTAAAAGTAAGACTTGTTCCGTCACTTTTGACGTAACGAAAGGATTACCATCTCTATCGCCACCCATCCATGAACCAAATTTTACAGGTGATACATCTAAGGGAATGGCTAAACCAAATTTGTCGACAAAACGTTTATCTAATTCACGAATAAAGTCGGGTACGGCTTCCCATAGTGAGTTCTCAATGACTGAAAATCCCCACCGCGCTTCGTCAACAGGAGTCGGCCTAATAGTTCGTATTTCTTCGGTGTGCCAAGCTTGACTAATTAGTTCAGCAATGCGGGTTTCAACCTTGTCTCGCTCTACTTCATTAATGTCTGATACATGCACTTTACTAAGACATTCGGCAAGCTCGCTGTGTTTGTGGATCAATGTTCGACGAGTCACTTCTGTTGGGTGAGCAGTCAATACCAATTCAATATTTAAGTGTTCCAAGGCTTTTTCAAACGTATCAGCCTTGATACCTGCTTGATCTAAATGACTAAACAAAGTGTCGATAGGGTCAACTTGATCATTATTACTATTGAATTCTTGCTCGGCAATATTGGCTAAATTTAAAAATTGGGAAAAAGCTCTACCTACTGTAAGTAGCTCATCATTTTTCAATTCAGTAAATAGTTGCTTAACACGTTTGGCACATTCTTCATCACCTTGATGGGCTTTTCGACCGTCCTTCCTAACAGCTTCAATTCTCTCTAACCACTGCTCACCTAGCTGATCACGTATGGTGTCACCTAATACAGTCCCTAAATTACGTACTGTTCCTATTAACTGAGAATCCAAAACCTGTGACATATACGTCTCCATAATTGATAAAATACTGAATATAAGATACTTAGATGTAAACTATTTGTCTAAGTAAATAGGGCTATTAATCATTCCTAAATGTGTTTATTGAAGTGATTTATCTATATACTTGCGTGCTTTTACAGCAATAGTGTCAAAAGCTTTTTTAGAAAAAGAAAGTGAACGGCATGTCAGGAGCCAAAGTGTCAGAAAAATTTACCAGCATAGAAACACAAGCAAGTTACGGTATTGGTCTACAGATGGGCGAACAGCTGCGCGCTAACCCTTTCGAGGGTTTAGATATCGCAGCAGTGCAAGAAGGTCTTGCCGATGCGTTTAATAATCAACCTGCTCAGGTTGATAACGATACTTTGCGTGCTGCATTCAATGAGATACATGAAATCATGCAAGCAGCTAAATCAGTCGAATTTGCAGAAGTCATTACTCAAGGCGAAGAGTATTTAGCACAAAATGCTGAACGTGAAGAAATTACAGTGACTGAAAGTGGCCTTCAATATGAAGTCGTTAGTCAAGGCGAAGGCGAAGTGCCAACTTTGAATTCAACTGTACGTGTGCACTATCATGGCACCTTATTAGATGGAAGTGTATTTGATAGTTCTTATGACCGTGGTCAGCCTGCTGAATTTCCAGTAAGTGGCGTGATCAAAGGTTGGACTGAAGCACTTCAGTTTATGAAAACAGGTACTAAGTTGAAATTGCATGTTCCAGCCGAGCTAGCCTACGGTGAACAGGGTGCAGGAGGCGCGATTGGCCCCCACAGCACACTAGTATTTGATGTTGAATTACTCGATATCATTTCTTAGTTATTAATTTGTAAATGCTAAGGCCGGTTTCCGGCCTTTTTTGTCGCTTTTATTTAGATTATTGATTATTTGAAAAAAAATCCGGGTGTTTCTAGCACTATTTTTGCTTAATGATCTAAACATCAACCAACAGACTATCTGTTGGAATGAGCCGTTTCGCTATGATTGGGTGGGGTATAAATAGTATTCAACCAAATGATGATTGTTGTTAGATATCGATGCGACTGATGAACAAACAGAAAATACCTACCACGAAGGTAAATTGCCATGTCAGGCATCTTAGTCACGAATGCTTTAAGTAAATAACTAAAGCGCAAGAATCAATAGACAAGTATTAAAACATGCGTCGAACAAGCATCAGTAACATCAGATTGTTAAAAAGAAAAATACGGCTACCGGAAATAATTTTGCATCGGTATTCTATTGAGTATTGTATTCTTTAATAAGTTACCGATATTTCTAAAAATTGAAGTCATATGACCGAGGGAGAATCAATGTATAACTGTAACATTGTGGTAATTGATGATGATATTAATATTCTTGAAATGGTCCAGCTCATTCTTGAAGAGGTAATATCAGGTGAAATTTATGTTTTTTCTGATAGCAAACAAGCCTTAGATTATGTGAAAAGTGACAGTATGAACAATATTTCATTAGTGATATGTGATTGGTTAATGCCGGAAGTCACTGGTTTAGAAATACTCGCCGCACTTCGAAAGTCTAAATCACATTGTCCATTTTTGATGTTAACCGCCAGCGCAACCAAACAGTTGGTTGTTGATGCTATGCGCTTAGGCGCAACTGACTTTAGTGTTAAACCTTTGCACACTCATGACCTGATCAATAAAGTTGAGCGACTTATCCTCGATGCAGATGGCGAATAAAGACGTTTCTCATTTTCTCTAGCCTTTTAATTTAAGCGATACTATTTATGAATTTTGACAAAATTATCGACAGAACATCCAGTTATGCACTCAAATGGGAAAGATACAAAGGCCGCGACATCTTGCCTATGTGGATTGCAGATACAGAATTTAGATGTGCCGAACCTATTTTAGACGCTCTTAAAGAACGAACAGAGCATGGTTTGATGGGGTATACCCTGCCCAATGACCATGTAACAGCGAATCAAGCCGTTGTAGATTGGTTAGCGCGCCAATATGATTGGAATATTTCAGCAGACTGGATCGTGTGGACACCTGGTGTAGTGCCTGCATTTAATGTGGCCTGTAAGGCAGTTTGTCAGCCTGGTGATAAGGTGTTGATCCAAACACCTAATTATCCACCACTTATCGCTGCCCCAAAACTAAATGACTTAGTTAAAGTTGACATAGGCACAGTAGAAGTTGACGGTCGTTTGATTATTGACTTTGATGACTTTGAAAAACAAGCAACCGATCCTGCGTGTAAGCTGTTCATAATGTGTAATCCAATGAACCCAGTTGGGACTGTACTCACTTCACAAGAATTACAACGTATCGCTGATATTTGCATTAATAACAATGTGATGCTGTGTTCAGATGAAATTCATTGCGACATTATTCTAGATGAAAATGCCAAACATATTCCGGCAGGAAAATTAGCAGGTTTTAAGGGACAAGCCATCACGCTTATGGCTGCAAGTAAAACCTTTAATGTGGCAGGCTTAGGTACGTCTTTTGCGATTATTGAAGATTCTGTTGTTAGACACAAGTTTAACGTTGCAGCTAAAGGCATGGTGCCATGGGTAACTGTTTTAGGCTTAGCTGCCACGCAAGCTGCTTTTACGCAGTGTGATGATTGGCATCAGGCATTTTTACAATATCTACGAGGTAATAGAGATTTTTTGGTTGCCGAAATCGCTAAAATTAGCGGGCTGAAATTGCTGACTCCTCAAGCAACATTTTTAGCTTGGATTGATGCTAGTGGCTTAGGAGTTGAAAATCCTCAAAAACACTTTGAGGATTTAGGTGTTGGTCCATCTCCTGGTGCAGATTTTGGCGACAAAAGTTGCGTGCGTATCAACTTCGGTTGCCCGCGCTCTGAATTAGAGCGCGCCATTGAATTAATTAAAGCAGGATGCCTTAATCTTAAAAACTAACTTTAGCACCTAGTACAAACGAGCGAGCAGGTAAGGGTGCATCATCTTTTAGAAATGAGCTGTGCACTCTTGCTAATTCGTTGGTTAAGTTATTAGCTTTCAGATAAAACTTCATGTCGGTGTCATCTAGGCTTAAGTAATAATTAAAAGCGGCAGAAACTAATGTATAACCATCGGTTTGTGTCTCAAAGTCAGCAATCTTATCCTGCTTTGAATAATATGTAGCGCCGAGTTCTGCATGCCAATTACCCTGTTCCCAATGAAACTCTGTTCCAAAACGCATTGAGGGTATTCTAGGTAAATTAGTATTTTCAACATCACTGTTAGTCAATTTTGCTCGAGTAAAGTCGGTAAAGGCACTAACGCGTAGGTTATCATTTAGATGCCAATCAACCTCTGCTTCAAAGCCATAAAGCTTGGCGTCTTGCTGATTAAATACATATACAGGCAAACCTTCCTCTTCATGTTCTTCGTCATCATGCCCTTCGGCTTCTAGTTCTTCGCCTGCGTGTTCTTCTTCGTTCTCATGAAACTCTAATCCAGTATTTTGCTGGAATAAGTAGTTATCAATTTGGTTATAAAAAACACTAAAGTTGGCATGTAAATGTTCAGTTTGCACCCGATAGGTCAAATCCAAATTATTAGATACTTCCTTCTTGGTCTCCTGATTAGACTGTAAAAGAGTAAATTCCAAATCATTAGGATCACTGTCATCTATTACCAGATCAAAACCTGCACCTACTTCGAAGGTCGATGTGCTTATATGAATACCATTTGAAAAAATTTCAGCTGATGAAGGCGCGCGTTCAGAGTGTGCATAATTAACTGCGAAAGATTGGTCTTCATCCACTTGATATACAAAGCCTGCTGAAAGGCTATTTGCTGTATAACTCACCTCGTCAAAATCAGCATTGACCTCGCTATTAGTGAAAAAAGCATTGTCAGGTTTGTGAGAAACATGTTCGAGCCTAGCACCTAACTGCCATAAAAAGTTGCCAATTGTTTTTTCTTCGAGCACAAATAAGGCGTTACTGATGCTTTCAGTTGAGGGAGTGAAAGCTTCTTCACCAACAGCAGAAAAGTCAGAGTTTTTGTAATGTAAACCCACTACACCTTGCCAACCACCTACGGCGGCATGTTTTGCCCATAAGCGCGATTCAAGAGAGTCATTTTTAAAAGTGGTACCTACTTCGCCTCCTTCAATTTCACTATGTTGATACTCCGTATATGCGTTATGCCAATGTGCTTCTGTGAACCAACCAGATAGATTTTTCCAATCGACAACCGATTGAAAGCGATCTTGTTTCATACGTGCAAAGACGGCTTCCTCTTCTTCCATCTCTTCGTCATGTCCTTCTTCGTCATGTCCTTCTTCGTCGTCATGGCCTTCTTCCTCATGCTCATCATGAGCATGGCCTGGTATACCATAATCTGTTTCTAATCTGCCGTAAGCTAGTGATAAGGTAACATCATCACCAATCCAACCTGCGCCTAAAGTAAAGCCTTGAGAATCTATATCTGAATTTTCTAAGGTATCTACTATGTCACCGTCTTCAAGGGTGAAATCAGGAATATCATAATCATCTGATTTTCGGCTAAAAGCATCTAAGTGCCATGCGAATTTGTCTTGTCCGCCATTGATGTCTGTGGATACCGTGCGTTCATTTGACACTGTGTCATGTAAAGCGCTGACTCTTCCATTTAGTCCTTCTTGACGCGTTTTAGGTAAGCGATTATCCACCACATTTACTACACCACCAATTGCCCCACTGCCGTACAGTAAAGTTGATGGGCCACGTAGTACTTCTATTTGAGTTGCCGTAGAAGCTTCTGTGGTAGCAATATGGTCAGGACCCACGCGTGATGCATCGGAGCTATCCATTCCGTTTTGTAATACTTTCACTCTTGGTCCATCTAAACCACGAATAATTGGACTGCTTGCTACAGGTCCAAAGTAAGTACTATTCACTCCTGGTACTGATTTAAGGGTTTCCCCTAATGTAGCACTTTGATTTTTTTCTAATTCTTCACCGCTTAAAATAGAAACCGGTGTGGAAGACTGTAAAACAGAACGACCAAGTGGAGAGGCCGTGATAATCAGTTTCTCAATATCACTTTCATCTTTTTGAGTGGGTTTGTCTTCAGACAAAGCGGGACGACTAGCAATAACGGCTAATATTATTAAGGTGATTTTTGATAGATTAAAAGGCATAAGGCACTAAAAAATAACTGATAAGGTAATGTTATACTATAACATTTACGCGTCAGTGCAATCACTTTTTGAAAAAATCGTCTCAGCTGTTAACCTACAGTATCTTAAAGAGATAGATATTTCTTAGTTACAACAAGGCAAAGGTTAGTCATCTTAGGTTATGCAAAAATTTGAATCACCCGCTCACGCATCACTTCACACATTATGTGAGTCCGAAGAATTATTAAACGTATTACATCCCTATGCCTATATTCAAGGTATCGTTTTCGCAGTTGCAGCAGCACCTGAAATACCTATGCCTGAAAAGTGGTTAGCTTGGTCGATTAAGACCAGTAATCGACTGACTAGCACTGAACAAGCTGATAATCTCACAGATATTTTGATGAAAATATTGCAAGTACAGTTAAAAAATATGAGTGAAGAAAAGATAAAACTGCCGATGGGGATCACATTTAATCAGGATGGCCAAAAACAAAGTTCAGTTGCAATGTGGTGTCAAGGTATGCTGTTTGGTCACAGTCAGCTCGAATCAGTCTGGCAACATGCTTGGAATAAAATGCAAGTGACTGAATGCACGCAGGTGCAGCAACTTCAAAAAGACCTAAGCCATTGTCTGTATATGTTCACTACCTTTGCAGATATTCCGTTAGCAATTAAGCAGGCTGATGACAGGGGGAACGATCAGTTATTTAATATATTGCCAAAAATATTTTTGTCTTTTCCTCAGACCCTGAAAACCTATGTAGGATTGTCTGGCAGGTTAGTCGATTTTTTACCTAATCAGTTCGAGACTTTCGAGCAAAAATAAACAACCAATAGCAGCTAAAAGCTAAAGATTTTAACTACACACTAAGACGAATGCCTCACAAGGGCGAATAAAAGCAGGTCAAAGACGCGACGACTAGGTTGAAAAAATAAACGCTGTTATACGTAGTGAAGGCATCTAAAAATTGATCCTCTTCAGGTTTTATTATCTACAGATTCTAACAATCCATTCACTTCTCGTGATTGCTGAAGTCGGTGGAGGATTACTTTTTATTCTTGTTTCGATAAACACTTTTTAATCTGTCATTTTTTAACTCATATTGCCTGTAACTTGTAATTGGCTTCTATCTCCTAATTGGCTTCTATTTTTGATATATTCATATTTACAATGTTGTGTAAGGCGGATATGAAGTAAGGTTAATTTAATTGACAAAATAAAAAATATATAGAGATACACATATGAATAGTTCTACTTGGTACAAGTGGGTTATAACGCTTGTCGTCATATTTTTCACTTTATCTGCGTGTGTAGGTAACAATAAATTAAACACCACAGAGGCAGCAAAAATGGACACTCAGTTGACTGATAAAATGATATATGGCGACTGGGCTTATAATGCAAAAAAGCCAGGTGTAGTCCGCTGGTTAGATGAAGGTGCTAGCTATAGTGCCTTAGAAACTGCGCCAGGTTATGAAGATGCCAAGCTTGAAAAAGATCAATACGGCGACGACATCAGGGTATATGAGGAAATTATTCAATATGATCCTGCTACATCAAAACGTACAGTTCTACTGCCCCTGAAACAACTTATTCCTACAGGTTCTGACAAAGCGTTAGCCATAGATGATTATCAATGGTCTAACGATAAATCGAAGATATTGATTTACACAAATGCTAAATATGTTTGGCGTAAAAAAGACCGTGGTGACTATTGGATACGTGACCTTGATACTGATGATTTATGGCAGCTAGGTGATGTAAAATCTGCGTCAGCAGAAATGATGTTTGGCAAATTTTCACCTGATGGTTTGAAGTTTGCCTATGTATGGAAAAATAATATTTATGTGCAAGATCTTGATTCCCGAGAAGTGCGAGCTCTAACCACTGATGCCTCAAGTTCTGTTATTAATGGTTTATTTGATTGGGCTTATGAAGAAGAGTTTTCTATCCGTGACGGATTTCGTTGGAGCCCTGATAGTCAACGTATTGCTTATTGGCAACTAGATACTCGTGCTGCCAAAGACTTTTTGATTATTAATAATACTGACACCCTATATCCTGTAATAACGGCAATCCCTTATCCGAAAGTAGGTGAAGAAAATGCCGCAGCACGCATTGGTGTTGTCACCCTTGGAAACAGCAACACCCAGTGGATAACACTGCCTGGTGACGCTAAAGATATGTATGTGCCACGCATGGACTGGGCTAACAGCAGTGATCAATTATTAGTTCAGCAGTTTAATCGTAAGCAAGATACCAATACTTTATTTTATGCAGATGCACGTACTGGGAAAATACAGGTACTTTTATCAGAAAAAGAAGACACTTTTATTGAATTGATGATCGAGCCTAAATGGCTTGAAAACTCCAACGACTTTATTTGGCAAAGTGAAAGAGACGGTTGGAAGCATGTCTTCCGGGTGTCAAGAGACGGCAGGACTTACAAAAATCTTACACCAGGTAAGTTCGATGTCACTCAACTCGTTTCTGTTGATGAAAAAAATGGCTGGCTGTATTTTATTGCCTCACCAGAAAATGTGTCCCAACGCTACCTGCAGCGTTCACGCTTAGACGGTAGCGGTGACATGGAGCAAGTTACCCCAAGCAAATTTAACGGTACTAATGGTTATCAAATATCTTCTGATTCGACCTGGGCGATACACACCTACTCGTCTTTCTTGACAGCGCCAGTCTATAGTCTGATTTCGCTACCAGATCACAAGATACATGACGTGCTCGAAGACAACGCTGTTCTAGCTACAAAACTGACTGAATTAAACATTGGTGAACTAGAGTTTTACAGCGTAAAAGCCCAAGATGAATTGCGTTTAGATGGTTACATGTTGCGTCCTGCAACACTAGACAAGAGTAAAAAATATCCATTGATACATTATGTTTACGGAGAGCCAGCAGGGCAAACTGTGCGCGATGTTTGGCAGGGTAACCGGAGTATGTGGCATATAATGATGTCGCAACGTGGTTTTATTGTTTCCTCCGTCGATAATCGTGGGACTGCGGCCCCTAGAGGGCATGACTGGCGGCGTTCTATTTACGCAAGCGATGGTAGTTTAGAAACACAAGATCAGTCAGATGCAATCAACGCAATGTGCGCGCGTTGGGAATATATAGATTGTAACCGAGTAGGTGTTTGGGGCCATTCCGGTGGAGGTTCTTTAACACTTAGCTTAATGTTTCGTTACCCCAAGTTGTTCAAAGTAGGGGTATCTCAAGCACCTGTGCCAGATAAACGTCTATACGATTCCATTTATCAGGAACGTTATTCAGGCCTATTAGAAGATAATGCTGACAACTATGTGGAATTTTCAGCCATTACTCATGCAGCTAAACTAGAAGGTAAGTTATTGCTAGTTCATGGCACAGGTGATGATAATGTGCACTATCAGGGCAGTGAGCGATTAATCAACGAACTAATTAAACACAATAAGCAATTTAGCCTGATGGCTTACCCAAATAGGCGTCATGGGATCGTTGAGGGCGAAGGCACTTCGCTACATTTGAGTACAATGAGATCAGCATACTTTATGAACAATCTCTAAAAGCACCGATTAAGTTGCCACTTCTAGACTTATAGGAGGGCAACTTACTGGTGATCATTTGGTAAATAGCGACTTATTTTTTAGCTTTAGTCTTTAATTCAAAATCAAATTCTTGAGCTGAAATCACTAGTCCTTCTTCATTTTCGCTAGGGAAAACAGCCACTGCTACGTCGTCGTCCTCTAACCCTCTTGTCCAGCGGTCATGCCACGTTTTTAAATCAATTGCTTTGGCTTCGCATGCAGACCAATCACCTGTTGCCCAAGCTTGGGCAAATGTTTCACTTGGCCAAACAGGTGTGCAATCTTCATCTTCGGTGTTGAGCATCACGCAGCCGTCTTGGTCGGTTAATATCCATACTTGTTTATTTAAGATGCACTCTTTTACTAAATAGTTGAGACGTTGTTCTGGTGTAAATTGTGCAATGTTGTCTAGGGTGTCTGACATAAATGATCCAAATATGTATAGCGTGAAAGAAAAAACTAAAGCAAGAGGTTGTTTTAGTTTATCGTTTATTCTAATTCTCAACCATAAATGGAATATTTGCATTACCTACTTTGTTATTTCCACCATGAGCGTAATTGAATAAGCGATATTCACCCACTTCTCTTGGTGCATTAAACGTCATTTCAACATATTCGGGTCGAAAGTCAGATTTGATTACTTTCAATCCCAATACTGCTGGTTTTGCTTCAAAGTGACCCCCTTGACTGCGTGTCTCCACCTCTCTCATCAAGACCCATTCATGAGTCAATAGATCGCCTTCGAGGTCAGTGACTTGAACTTTGACCGTAGCAGTTTGACCAGACTTTAATCGAATATTTTCAATTGCTTGTGTATTGTTGATAGAGATAGCTTCTGATAGAGGAGCACGATTAATCGGATATTGCCCTGTCCATATCCGGGTGAGTTCATCAATATTTGCTGTTTGCTCACCAGACTCATTAAACATACCGTACCAAGTCGGTGTACGTTCTTGTTTCTGACCCCAGAAAAATGCAAATGAACCAATGATTTTGCCTGTTTTATCATCAAGAATAATTTCTTGCATGCGTTTTGCCATGCCTGAAGCTTTGACTGCACTGGGTTCTTCAATTTCCCGACCCCACTCGGTAGTGGGCAATTCCCAATGCCCTAAAGGTCCAAATTCGGTCACCATGTAAGGTTTGTCTACATTACTTTGGGTAATGCTGTCAGGTAATGTGACTAACCCTCCATAACTTTGCACAGATAAAATATCGATATTGGGTGCATATTTTAGAACCTGCGCAATATCTTTAGGGTTAGCTCCTGCAAGACTAAAAGTGGCAGGATGGTTGGGGTCACTCTTATGAATGTAGTCGATGATGTCACCCATAGCGGCATACACCTTGGGGTTGACCTCTTTTAACTTTTCTTTTTCGTCAAATAATAAATTAGGTTCATTGTTAATTACCCAAAGTAGTACGTTAGGATGATGTTTATACTTTTCGATGACATTGGTAACACGTTTAAACTGCTCGGCTACTGCTTCTTTGTCGTTGTAATCAAAACCTAATAATTCTTTACCTGTTGGTATTCCTACTGCAATCATCAGCCCCAGCTTTTTTGCCATGGCTAATTCTTGCTCGATATGAGTTAACTCCCAAGTTCTAAAAGTATTACCTCCCGCCTCTTTTAAGGCCACGATATCTTCATCGTTTGTATAGCCCAAGCCGACTCCTCTTACTTCATAAGGTTGGCCATTGATGGTAAGAGAATATTGATTGTTCTGTTTGACTACTTTAACTACTGACGGGGTTTGAATTGAATTTGTAAAAGGCATGAGTAAGCTGCTTAGAGTTAACTATAATGAGTGGAGTAAACGTGAGATCATAAAAACACTAGTTTCATATTGTATCTACAAACAACAAAATTGTATTCTTCGTCTTAAGCTTTGCGTACATAAACAAGGTATAAATCGGCCAATAGGGCCATTATTAGGATTAAGCGGATGCAAAATATAGTTTTTTGGAATGGTAATAAGTCTTCAGCAAGGCAGAATTACGAAACAGCTTTGCTTCAAGCATGTTTAAAAGCGACAGATCATCAATATGGTTCAATGCAGATACGAGTTGATAACACTGATTACTCTAATGCCGAAGATGAAGCCCATGTATTTGTAAACGGTGCAGACATTTTGGTAACCGTAGCTGGAAATGTAAAATTTAAAGACCAACAAAAACTGGTCATTCCTCAACCACTTACTAAAGGGCTATTGGGTTACCGATTACTTTTGGTCAGAGACGAGTCCCTAAAAAAGTTTGCTCAGATTAACACGCCACAGCAGCTTCAAGCGTTATCTATCGGCATACCTGAAACGTGGGCAGATGCTGCGCTCTTTAGGCATAACCAATATAAAGTTATTGAACGGGGAACCTTAGATAACTTATTTTTGTTATTAAAAAACGCTACTTTTGATTATGTAGCCTTGGGTGTGAACGAAGTTGAGCAAATTTTTCAGCAGCAGGTTGAGTCTTTAGGTGGCATAAGCATTGAACCATCACTAATGCTTTATTACCCATTTCCATTAGTATTTTATGTCAATCCCAACAAATCTGTTTTAGCAGAACGAATTGAAATTGGGCTCAAATTGATAATGGCTAATGGCGAACACGAAATGCTGTTTAATCATTATCATGCTGATGTTACTCAGCGACTCAATTTACGCATTAGAAAGATACACACTCTAGCTAATCCAATGTTGCCATCTGAAATGAGCGATTTTTCTGCTACATTGTTGGATTAGTTGAGTTGAAACTAGTCCAGTCACGTGGCATAAACACAGCAAAGTTTTGTCCGCATTTTTAGTTTTACACATGCACCTTATCAACCTTGCCTAACCTTCTTAAGACGGCATCATTGAGTTTATATTAGGTAATATCTGATGAAATAGTAAATTGTATGAACTTCAGAACGCGGCAAGTTGATGAGCTCACAAAGCCACCTTGAGAAAATAGAGGCGTTTTCTTGGTTGCGTTTATATGAACTCCGCACTAGGTTTTTTTCACTATAACGTTATTGTAGGTCGTATTGAGTTAATCTTTGGTGTGTTACATTTCATAAAGATTTTCACTAACACTATCCGCATATTAAATCCGCCGTCATAGTCATTTTTGCCTTCAAAGTAGCTCTGTCAATATCCCTTGGCAAAATCTAAAACGTTACGAAGTCTCTCCCCTTTGATAAACCTGTAATAATTGTCACTAAATAGGGGGAAAATATCTTCAGGCAATGATTCTGCCGCAGTGTGTTGAGTAACGTAAAGATTATCTAATTCCCAAAATGGATGATGTTCAGGTAACGGTTCTTGCTCAAATACATCTAAAACCGCCGCTTTCAGTGTTTTATTTTTTAGTGTAGCGATTAAATCAGAATCAATTATTGTTGTGCCTCTGCCCGCATTGATCAATACACAGTGTTCAGGCAAATAAGACAAGAAATTGTGGTCGATTAGCCCAGTAGTGGCTCTACTTTGAGGTAATAGACACACCAGGTAATCTAGTTTTGTGGCAAAGCTTTGTTCGTCATGACAAGTGTAATATTGATCGATAAACTCGCAGTCGTTACTTGTTCTGGTATAACCTCGTGTCTTCATTGAAAAGTGTTTAGCCATTTTGGCAACAGCCTGTCCTATATCGCCTACACCCATTATTCCTAGTGTTTTACCAGCCAATGATTGATAAGTCGGAGCAGCCCATTTTTTGTTTTTCTGCGCTTGGTTGAATCCAGTCAAATTACGTGAAAAGTATAAAAGGTAAGCAAATACATATTCTTGCATGGCTTGCTGAAACACACCTTTGACTCCACAAAGTTGGTAATCAGTTTTATCCAAGGCAAAAAGTGCAGTGTTGCCAGCCCAGGTCGATTGTAACCATTTTAATTGTGTGCATTGGCTAATAATTTGAGCCGTCAAATCGGGGTCACCGAACAATATGTGTACTTGCGAATAATCAAAGGTTCCCGCAATTTTATTATCTACCAATATTAGTCGTAGATGTGGCAAGTGTGCCTGTTGTATGAGTGTTTGGTAAAGCGCGGAGTCACGACTCAAAATGGCTATATTGTGCATAGGTTAAATAGGTACCATGTAAAAATTAAATTACCAATGTGTCATCGTAAGAAATTATATTTGTTTATTTGAATGAAATTAAATCCGATTTTCATTTAGTTATAACAAATTTGTTATCCATAGTGACACTACATGAGTGCAGACAATATTGCTGCCCTAACTTTGATATTTGTTGTTGTAAGGTCGCCATCTCAAAACAATGTACTACATATTAGCTTTAACTTTGAGTATACAGATGCATTAGCATATGCATCTATATACTCACATCGCATCAAAATGTCGGATTAAGGGGAAATTTTTATGCAAAGGTGTGCTAAAAGTAGATAACAAAAACCCATAATAATCTGATTTTCCAAATTTCATTAAGTTAAATTAAGACCTTATGCTAGCTTGGAATTATTCAATTAAGTTGTATTTTTAACTTCTTAAGGTATTCATGTAGGTCTACTTAGTGGTTATTTATGAGTCTTTGTGACCGCGCTATCCATATGCAGTAATCTGTCACGGGTGTCAGTAGACTAGCGGGGTGGGTCTTATAAAAGCGGCTACTGATAATGCTAAGCATCAGGTCACAGTTTTTAATTCAACGTAGCACACAAGACCAGTCTGCAACCTATAGCTAAATGGTGGCATTCGAAAAACGCGACGACTATGCTAATCAAAGAGGAGATACACTTTTTGAGATGCACTTTTTGAGATAGTAAGTTGCGCCGCTTGTCATCGTCCCATTATGGTCACAAATAAATATTATTCCTAGAAAGGCTAACGCTGTTAGACGCTTCATTTTTATACCAATGAATTAGAGAAGAAAAAGTGCGGAACGGATAGTTTTGTGTCTCATAAAAAAGCAACATGGTGAAAGCTTCAATGAGATTGGGACCTTTGATTTGCGAATATTATTTCATAAAAAAAAGCGCTCATAGGCGCCTTTTTTTCTATTATTTTACCCTTTAGAAGGTGTAATAATTATTTAGTAGCACTGACTTTAACTGTTGGCTTAGGCGTCAGTTTAGCAACGGCAGCAGTCAACAAATCGATTTTAGCTTTTAAGGCTTCGATTTTGTGGTCAGCATCAGTTTTCTTCAAACCCAGCTTAGAGCGAAGTGTTTCGACACGTTTCTCTAGGTCAGCTTTAGCAGATATTTTAGTTTGAACTTCAGCTAGCTTACTTTTACCTTCAGTCTCTAGTTTTTCGCCTCTAGCGACTAGGTCAGTAAACATCGTGTTTGATTCAGTTGTTAAAGATTCAAAACGGTTTTTGGTATTTTCAAAACTTTTACCGTAAGCGCCAACGCCAGCTAAAAAAACTTTACGGGTCATGACTTCAACTTGTGAGGCTTTATCTTTTATCATTTCGATGTTGTTCATAATATCTACTCCGTAGATTGTTTAAAAAGGTGTGTTGTTTTGATGTATGAGACATTACTCAATTAAATTAGAAATCGCATACTAATTAACCTATTTTTTTGAAATGTGAATAAATGCCACTTAATGTATGCCACTAAAAGTGCTAAAAATTAATTTCAAGAACTGAGCAAAAAACACCTGATTCAAAATCACAAATTTATGCAAAAAGCTAGATGTCGAACTGGGTGTCCTTTGTCTCAATGAGGGCTTTTATGATATTTAAGCAGTTTTGCAAGGTAGAGAAGATCCATCTGGCGATACTAATTTTTGTTAAAAACATCGAAGCATTACTCGACATTTATTTTTGATGGCATCACTAAAATACCTAAGGTTAGGTTTGCACGTTTTAAGCATCTAGTAACAATTTCCCTATGTAATTGATGACTTTCGCCATGATATTGCCGCAAAAAAAAGGTAAATTATGTGCAATTAAATTTTCACGGACAAGTCATGTCGTTCACCATTAACAAATTAAGGCAGCAACCAGCATGGATTGCCTTGATCATATTTATTGCCCTGTGTTCTTGGGTTGCCTCGGGCATGTTGAAAACCCAGAACGAAGATGATTCAGTCAAACGCAAAAATATCAAAATACCTTTAGTAAAAGTAACGGTAGAAAATGTTTCTGCCGATGAGGTTACCCGTGAAATAAACTTGTATGGCAGGACGGAACCAGACCGAATAGCCACGTTACGTTCTGAAGTGAAAGGTTTAGTCAAAGAAGTGCATGTGCAGGAAGGTGAGCGAGTTAGCCGAGGGCAAAAAATTATAAGCCTTGAAAAAAGTGATTTTGTGAGCCGCTTGCAATCTGCAAAGGCGACATTAAAGCAACGTGAGATAGAACTTCAAGGCGCACAAGCTCTAAAAGAGCAAGGTTATCAATCGAAAACTGCCTTAGCGCAAGCTACCGCTAATTTAGAGATGGCTCAGGCTGATACTGTTTCATTCGAGTTAGCCATTTTTAAGTCACAAATTATCGCACCTTTTGACGGCATCATAAACCAACGGTTTGTTGAAGTGGGTGACTTTCTTAAAGAAGGCGACAATATCGCCATCTTAGTTGATTTAGATCCTTTGGTGATCGCCGCGAATGTAACAGAAATAAATGTTCAAGCATTAAAAATGCAACAGCACGCAAGTGGGCGCATGGTGTCCGGTGATATGTTACAAGGCAAAATCCGTTATATCTCGAGTATTTCAGAACTTGGCACCAATACCTTTAAAATAGAGGTTGAGGTCCCTAATCCAGATTACGCTCACATGGCAGGTATGAGTACTGAGTTAGCTTTACCCTTAGAAACCACTTGGGCTATGCGTATTTCACCTGCAGTGATGGCACTAGATGAACAGGGCAATTTAGGTGTGAAAACTGTGGTAGATAATCATGTGAGATTTGTTCCAATCGATATTGTTAAGAGTGATAGTCAAGGCGTGTGGTTATCTGGCATGGGCAAACAAGCAGATATTATTACCCTTGGACATGGCTTTGTACGAGACGGTGACAAGGTAGATGTGGTGCGTGTTGATGAATCCAAAAACACGACAAGTAATCTTTCCATAAATGGTATTTCTTCACAGGGTAAACAATGAACAGCCTTATTTCTGGGGCCTTAAATCATAGTCGCACAGTGCTTATGGTATTCGTATTGTTGTTGATTTCGGGCGTGGCGACGTATTCTAATATCCCCAAAGAGTCTAACCCCGACGTGCCTATCCCAGTGATTTACGTGTCTATTGTGCACGACGGTATTTCCCCCGAAGATGCTGAACGTATGTTGGTCAAACCCATGGAGCGAGAGTTACGTTCTATTGACGGCGTAAAAGAGATGAAAGCGACCGCTGGTGAGGGCTTTGCTAGTATCACACTAGAGTTTGTCGCTGGTCTTGATTCTGATGCGGCCCTAGCTGATGTGCGGGATAAAGTCACAATAGCCAGAGCAAAGTTACCGTCAGAAACAGAAGAACCAACTATTAATGAAGTCACTATGGCAGGACAGCAAGCTGCAGTGACTGTGGTGTTATCAGGGCCTGTTTCAGAAAGAGCTCTGGTAACAGTGGCACGAGAGCTAAAAAACCGACTTGAAGGCATAAGCGAAGTGCTAGAAGTCGAAATCGGCGGCGATCGTGAAGACATCGTTGAAATTGTGGTTGATCCCTTGTTGATGGAATCTTATGGACTCGATCAAACTGACATTCTTAGTTTATTAACTCGCAACAATAGATTGGTTCCTGCCGGCACTATGGATAATGGTAAGGGCAGTTTTGCCATTAAAGTTCCCTCTGTTTTTGAGTCAGTTAAAGACCTTTTGGAGCTACCTGTTAAGGTACAAGGCGACAGTCTTATTACCTTTCAGGACGTGGCACAAGTTAGGCGTTCTTATAAAGACCCGACTAGTTTTGCACGTTTAAATGGCGAACCATCAGTTTCGTTGGAAGTCAAAAAACGGCCCGGTGAAAACATGTTAGAAACAGTCGCTAATGTGAAAACGCTAGTCACAGCAGCACAGCAATCAACCATTTGGCCTGCCAGCATTAATGTGAGTTACACCGGCGATCAAACCGTCGAAGTCAACATGATGCTAAACGACTTACAAAATAACGTATCGAGTGCGGTAATTTTAGTAGCGATTGTCATTTTAGCTATTTTAGGTTTGCGTACCGCACTCTTAGTGGGTGTGTCTATTCCGGGTTCTTTTTTGACAGGTATTTTGATTATTTCATTGTTTGGTTACACCTTAAATACCGTGGTGCTTTTTTCACTCATTATGGCTGTGGGTATGCTGGTGGATGGAGCCATAGTGGTGACCGAATATGCCGATCGTTGTATGAGTGAAGGCATAGATAAAAAAATCGCATACAGCAAAGCTGCACAACGAATGGCTTGGCCTATTATCGCTTCTACTGCCACCACATTAGCTGCATTTGCGCCGCTAATGTTTTGGCCAGGTATGATGGGCGAATTTATGAAATATTTGCCATTTACATTGATTGCCGTGTTGTCCGCATCATTGTTGATGGCGCTGATTTTTGTGCCTGTGTTAGGTGGTGTATTTGGTAAGCCTAGATATGTTTCCGAGTTTGATAAACAGCAAATGTATGAAGCTGAAAACGGTGATATTAGAAAATTACAGGGCTTTACCGGTAAATACATTCGTGTCCTCGCTACCGCGATTGAGCATCCATGGAAAATTTTATTAGCCGCTATAGTTGTCGCCTTTGTGTCTTTTACTGCATATGGTGTATCTGGTTTGGGTACAGAGTTTTTTCCTAATGTCGATGTTAAAGGTATTAACGTCACAGTGCGCAGTGCTGGTGATATGTCGATTTATGAAAAAGACCAAGTAGTACGTAAAGTTGAAAATCGTTTACTCGGTATGGAAGCAATTGAATCCTTATATGTGCGTACAGGTGGTCGTGATCAAATAGGTTACATAAAACTGAACCTAGTGGACTGGCGTTTACGCCCGCATTCTGACGATGTACTTAAAGAAACTCAGGCTCTGCTGAAGGGTATGGCAGGCATGGATATCGAAATTACCCCAGACCAAAATGGCCCACAATCGGGTAAAGATTTACAAATTCAATTGTCGTCCCGTTTCCCTGAGTTGTTAGATGAAGCGGCGCTAAAAATACGGACAGCCTTAGATAACAGCGATAAGTTTACTTCAGTCAGTGACACTGCATCTAAACCTGGTATTGAATGGCAACTCAAAGTGAATCGTGCCGATGCAGCAAGGTTTGGCGCAGATGCGACTTTAGTCGGTAGCACGGTGCAATTTATCACTAACGGTTTAAAAATTGGCGATTATCGGCCAGACGATGTGGATGACGAATTAGACATTCGAGTACGTTATCCGGTTGAGTCTCGGTTTATCGGTAAACTTGATGAATTAAGAATGAAAACAGTTAAAGGCATGGTGCCTATCTCTAATTTTGTAGAACGCACCGCTAAACCTAAAACAGACCTTATCAGACGCATAGACAGTCAAAGAGTGATTGCCGTAGAGGCGAATATGGTGCCGGGCGAACTGTTAAGTATTGAACTACCCAAATTACAAGAACTGTTACCAAATTTGGGATTAGATCCTCGGGTGACAATCACTGTTAAAGGTCAAAATGAACAACAAGATGAGTCTACAGAGTTTCTTAAAAATGCCTTTTTAATCGCACTTTTTGTTATGGCGATTATTTTAGTGACGCAGTTTAATAGTTTTTATCAGGCATTCTTAATTTTAAGCGCTGTGCTGTTTTCTACTGTAGGTGTCTTTCTTGGCTTACTTATTTTCCAGAAACCTTTCGGTATCGTGATGTCAGGTATTGGAGTGATCGCTTTAGCGGGCATAGTGGTAAATAACAATATCGTGCTTATCGACACCTACAATATACTACGTAAAGAAGGTATACCTGCCATGGAAGCCATTATACGAACTGGTGCCCAGCGCCTGCGTCCAGTATTAATGACCACAGTGACCACAATTTTAGGTTTATTACCTATGGTAGCAGAGGTCAATATCGACTTTATCGGCCGTAATGTCGATATAGGCGGCCCATCCACAGAATGGTGGTCACAACTCGCTACAGCTGTGGCTGGTGGCTTAGCGTTTGCTACCGTGCTGACTTTAATACTCACACCTTGCATGCTGGCGTTAAAAGTCAAACGGGATGAGCGCAAAGCTAAATCATTGGCTCAGTTCAACACACATCTTGTAATTTAGCCGCATTTTGCAGTTAATGTGATTTTGAAACTGATGCAAAAAGTAATTGCCATAGGATTAAACATATCAAGTTCGATATGAATTTTATTGTGTATTTAAAAATAAATATAATATAAAAATCATGCAGTTACCGCTTGGATCTGAGCGACGTAGTTGTTGTTATTGGCTCATGAAGAGCTGTAGTTTAGCCAAACCAAATCTTAGGAGTTTACTTTGAGCCCATTTTTAAATTTTATTGCTTCTATCATACCTACTAAAAATAGGTTTTCTGTGTTTGCTAGGTTATTTCTGGTCTGTGGTGTTTCCTTGATGTTAGTAAGCAATGCTGCTGCAAATGAAGAATATAACCTGTGGCCTAATACACAATATAGCGCCGACATACCCACTCATACTCAGATACTTGGTTACAAAGTGGGTGAGCGGATAACGAACTATGCAGATATGTTACGATTTTTTGAAGCGCTAGAGGTGGCTGCTCCCAAGCGTATCAAGTTGTTTGAATATGGTAAAACATGGGAAGGTAGAAAACTGATTTACGCCGCAATTGGTGCCCCAGAACTCATCAAAGACCTCGACGGTTTTGCTAAAAACATGCAAAGATTGTCAGATCCAAGACTCACAAATAAACAACAAGCAAAAGAGCTTCAAGCCACCTTACCCAGTTCTGTTTGGCTAGAATATGGCGTGCACGGTAATGAAATAAGCAGTACCGATGCCGCTATGATGACCGCTTATCATTTACTTGCAGCCCCTGATGAAGCGACCAACAAAAAGATATTAAAGAACACTATAGTGTTCATTGATCCACTGCAAAACCCAGATGGCAGAACACGGTTCACCCAGCGATATTATGCCACTGTTGGCCTTCAGCATAGTAGCGACCGAATCAGTGCTGAGCAAAATGAACCTTGGCCAAAAGGACGCACTAATCACTACTTATTTGACATGAATAGGGACTGGTTGGCAGTTACCCAACCCGAGACGGCTGGGAAAATAAAGATACTTAATCATTACCGGCCGTTAGTGGTGATTGATTTACATGAGATGGGAGGAGACAACAGTTATTTTTTCGCCCCATCTGCGCAGCCGTTTAATCCTTATATGAGCCAAGACCAAATAGACAATATTGGTTTGATCGGCCGTAATCACGGTAAACATTTTGATCGTTTTGGTTTTGATTATTTTACCCGTGAAGTCTACGACGCTTTTTACCCAGGATATGGTGATAGTTGGCCCACATTTTATGGTGCGTCTGCTTCGACCTACGAAGTGGGCTCGGCCCGAGGACAAGCATTCCAGAAAAACAACGGTGAATTGTTGACCTATAAAGATACGGTACATAAACACTTTGTTGCCTCCATTTCCACAGCTGAAGGTGTGGCAGACAATCATGACAAATTATTGAAAGATTTTTATCAGTATCAAGTCGATGCTATCGCCAGCGGTAAAGCAGACAAAAAAGAGCGAGTGTATCTTTTGCCAATCCAGCGAGATAGGGCTGGGGCCCATAAACTCGCCACATTAATGGCACGTCATGGTGTAGAGGTAAACCAGTCAACGGAGTCATTTAAAGCCTGCGGCAAAGGTTATTCTGCGGGTACCTACTGGATAGATACCGCGCAACCGAGAGGCAAATTTGTTAAAACCACTTTTACTAAGCAAGTGGATATGCCTGATGCATTTATCACAGAACAAGAGCGTCGCAGAGCACGTTTATTGGACGATGAAATATACGATGTAACGGCTTGGTCATTACCCTTGATGTTTAACATTGAAACGGATGCTTGCAACAGGGCCGTCAAAGTCAAGAGTATTAGTATTGACGAAACCCACAAATTGCTGGGCAGTGTGTCAAATCCTCAAGCCTCAGTTGCCTTCCTTGTTGCTTGGGGCGATATGGCTGCAGTTCGTTTTTTGACTGGGGCTTTGCAACAAGGTTTGGTTGTTAAAAGTGCCGATAAAGCTTTTGTATTAGAAGACAAACAGGCCTTTACAGCAGGCAGTCTGATTGTTGAAAGGCGTGCCAATAAAGCTGATTATGCTGATTTAGTGTTAACACTTGCCAATCAAAGCGGCGCGTCTGTAATCGGTGTAGACAGCAGCTGGGTTATAGATGGCCCAAGTTTTGGCAGTGGCAACACAGTCACAATGAGTCCGCCTAATATTGCGATGGCATGGGACGAACCTGTTTACCCACAAAGCGCAGGTAATACCCGTTTTGTGATTGAAAGGCAGCTAAATTATCCGGTGACGGCCATTCGGATTAACATGTTAACTAAGTCCAATTTAGCCAATTATCAGGTGTTGATTTTACCTTCAGGTGATTATCAAAAAAGCTTTGATAAATCCGCGGTTAAAAACTTAAAAAGCTGGGTCCAAAATGGTGGGGTATTGGTGACTTTTGGAAAAGCCACACAATTTATTGCCTCCAGTGATGTGGCATTATTGGATGTGAAGCGAGAATTTGCTTATAAAAATTCAGTAGATAAAGGCAATTCAGTAGATAAAAAATCAGCAGATAAAGACCACTCAAGAGTAAAAGGGCAGTTGTTTACTGAGAAACAAGATTTACTTGATGCCAGTGAAGTTAAGCAACAAAGTCCTGACAATGTTGCAGGCGTATTAGCCAATGTTGAAGTTGATCAAGAACATTGGTTGACAGCCGGGGTGAATAAAAATGTTGTGGCCTTGGTCTTAGGCCGTGATATTTATGCACCTATTACCCTTAAGTCAGGTAAAAATGTTGCATGGTTTAGTGGCCCCGAAACTGTCTTGGCCAGTGGATATCTGTGGCAAGAAAATAAAGAACAACTGGCGTATAAACCTTTTCTTATTCATCAACCCCTTGGAAAAGGCATGCTTGTCAGTTTTACTCAAGAGCCTACAACGCGTGCGTACTTAGATGGATTAAATGTGTTGTTAACTAACAGCATCTTTAGGGCTGCAGCCCATGCCAAAACTTTATGAACGATAGCAGGGTACAGAATAGAAATAAAAGATACGGTTAAATGACCACTTAAGCAGTTGTCATTAAACGGTATCAAAAGTGAAATAATTTGTTCAAACTGCGATGTTAGCTTAAGGTAAACCTGTAGGCTTAAGCTAAACATATGCAATTCAATTACATCGTTTATTTTGTTTTAATTCTGCTGGGATGTTACCTCGCATCAAAGGCTTTGATCCGACTGCAGCTTTCTCGAGCTAAACACCCCTCTCTTCGAGGCCACAGTAAATGGTCGCGGCGTATAGCCAGAAAAATCCCCTTTTTTAGTTATACTGACTCCGAGTATTTTAGCACTGATGGTGCACCTAACAATATTGCTCAACTCAGGCGAGCAGGTTTGCAAAGGTTACAAGATCAGTTAGCCAAACAATCTGCAAAAACCTTGGCATATTGTGAGTCCATAGAAAAGAGTGTTTCAGATGTACGTTTTACTAGCCACTACCGTATTCCTTTTCCATTTCGAAATCGTTTAAGCAAAGCATTTACACTTGGTTCTATCGCAGATGAAACCAAAGGTAGCCAAATAAAAGACTTAGACGGAAATTGGCGTTACGACTTGTCTGGCTCATATGGCGTCAATGTATGGGGATATGACTTTTACAAAGAGTGCATGCATCTTGGTGCCCAGAAAACCCAATTATTGGGACCAGTGCTTGGCGCATATCATCCTGTTATTGGCGAAAATGTAGCACAGATAAAACAAATATCGGGTTTAGACGAAGTCTCCTTTCATATGTCGGGTACTGAAGCCGTGATGCAAGCGGTGCGGCTAGCCCGATATCACACAGGCAAAACACACCTTGTTAGATTCTGTGGTGCTTATCACGGCTGGTGGGATGGCGTACAGCCGGGTATTGGTAATAATCGCAAAACCCACGATGTGTACACCTTGGCTGATTTAAGTGAACACACCTTGCATGTGCTTAAAACCCGCAAAGATATAGCGTGTATTTTGATTAACCCTTTACAAGCCTTCCACCCCAATTCCGATTCAGCATCGGATGTGTCACTGATTGCTAGCGACCGTGATACCCATTTTGATAAGGCCGCGTATAGCCTTTGGTTATGCAGGATCAGGAAAATCTGCACACAGCAAAATATCGTGCTGATATTTGATGAAGTATTTACTGGGTTTAGATTAAGTTACCGAGGGGCGCAAGGCTTCTTTGGCATTCAGGCGGACATGGTGACCTACGGCAAAACCTTAGGCGGTGGTTATCCGGTAGGGGTGTTGGCAGGTACCTATTCTTTAATGAAACGTTTTAAAAATGATAAGCCAGTAGATGTATCATTTGCGCGAGGCACCTTTAATTCTCACCCTTATGTGATGGGGGCTATGAATGAATTCCTCAGGCGTATTCAACTACCTAAAATACAAGCATTGTATCAAGCGTCTGAACCTCTTTGGAATGAACGAGTGGCTCGCTTTAATCAGCGCATACTAGCTGAAAAATTACCCTTGAAAATTACCAACATGCATTCTATTTTGTCGGTGATTTATACCCAGCCAAGTCGTTACAACTGGATGCTGCAATTCTATTTACGTCATGCCGGCCTGGAGCTTAGTTGGACAGGAACGGGTAGGTTTATCATGAGCTTTAGTTACACCGATGAAGAATTTGAGCAGGTAATTGATTGTTTTGTCATAGCGGCAAAACAGATGTCTCAAGATGGATGGTGGTGGTCACATCTTGGGTTGACTAACAAAGCTATTAAGCGGCAATTCTTAGGGGATATGTTAGCCGCCATGTTTCCCATACTAAGCCCTGTTTTACGTCCCTTATTACCT
Organism: uncultured Paraglaciecola sp.; assembly: GCF_913058035.1. Classification (GTDB taxonomy): domain Bacteria; phylum Pseudomonadota; class Gammaproteobacteria; order Enterobacterales; family Alteromonadaceae; genus Paraglaciecola. Next base: position 28,269 of record NZ_CAJXPA010000011.1, read on the forward strand.
GCACCGCTGAGCAAGCTTAAATACTTAGTTAATCCAACCAAGGGATCTTTAACAGCAACTGAATTTGCAGTGCCGCCTAATAACAACACAAACCAGGTAGGTTAAATATGTTAATCGAAAAAGATAAGCGACAAGAGCAGAGTTTTAGGCCGTCTTTAAACGTTGAATTTGATATTTTTTTACAACAGCAGAGCCAGAGGTTTGCCAGAGAAAATTGTCTGAAAATTGATTTTCATTGCCATGACCACAACAGCGATGTACCTGACGAATTATGGGGGCGTATCCTCAGGTTGCCTGAAACTTGGTTAAAAACAAAAAAATTGGTCAAGTTGCTTAAGGATAATGGTAGCCAAGTCATCACCATTACTAATCATAATAATGCGCGTTCTTGTTGGGATCTCAAGGCGAAAGGAATCGATGTACTGGTGGCTGCAGAATTCACCTGTTTTTTCCCAGAGTACGAATTGTTTATTCACGTTTTAACCTATGGATTTAGCCCAGAGCAGGAAGTGATACTGAATACCAAGCGTCAAAACGTGTATGATTTTTTGCGTTATGCTGCGGCTGAAGACCTGCCTGTCATTATGCCACACCCTTTATACTTTTATACTCGCAACGGAAAAATTGACTTAAGCTTGTTTGAAAAGCTTGCGGTGATGTTTGCGCGTTTTGAAGTGTTAAACGGGCAAAGAGATCTGTGGCAAAGTGTTCTGACACTCAACTGGGTGCAAAGCCTTAGCCCTGAAAAAATCCTTAATTTTGCCAAAAAACATGACCTCAACCCTACCGATTTTGCTGTCGATCCTTATGCACCAAAAGTATTAACCGGAGGTTCTGATGATCACACAGGCATTTTTGCTGGGCAGAGTGGTTCCTATTTATATATCGAAAATTTGGTTGAACGTCTTGAAACCACTCCCGCCTCTGAACTGGCGTTAGAAGCCCTAAAAAAAGGTGACATTGCTCCTTTTGGTCAGGTGAGTGAGAATCAAAAGCTCAATATTGCGTTACTAGATTATTTTTCTCAGGTGGTGACCAAAATCAAAGATCCCGGTTTGTTTAGAATCATGCTGCACCGCGGTTCAACATGGGACAAAGTAGGCTGCTTTGTGGTGAGTAACGTGTTGTTAGAAATGCAAAAACATAAAAAAACTATGAAGTTCTTCTCGTTTATCCATGAATCCCTGCAAGGTAAAAAACCTAATAAGTTGCTCAAGTGGCAAGTGTCTAAAGACTATAGGTTTTGTATTACCCAACTAGAAAAAATTGCGGACAGTAGAAAAGAGGGTCTTGAAGCGTTCACCGACACCACTAACCTTGCCATAAAAGACTTGTTTACTCATCTCAATCGACTGTTTGCACAAAGGGTTGAAAGTGCGATTAAAGACAGTAAAGGCATCCGCTTGGACAGTTTTTCTACTGAAGAGATCACCCGTAAGTTTGAAATCCCTAGCCAACTAACGGCGTTATTTTTGGGTGAAGGAAAACGCCAAGATAATATGAGCAATGTTCGAATTGGAAAGTTATTAGATAAATTATCCTTCCCCATCCTAATCAGTTTAATTTTGGCGGGCTCTACCTTGGTATCAACCCGAGTGTTGTATCAAAATCGTCAGTTTCTCAATCAATTTGCTCAACATTTAGGGAAAAATCAGCATTCAAACCGTGCCCTATATCTAACCGATACAATGCTCGACAAAAACGGCGTCTCCACATCCTTGTCTGGCAAACTCAAAGAAATTCAACGAGCTGATTTGCCAGTCGATTTTTTGATCTGTCACGCAGATGCAAAATCCGCCCCACATTTACATGTGGTTCGCCCGATCACTGAATTTGAAGTGCATCGTTATGGAGAACAAAAAATTCGCATACCCGACTTGATGGAAATCGCTAATATTTTTTATGCAGGCGGTTACGATCGAATTATTTGTTCAACAGAAGGGCCAATGGCAGCGGTATCACTGTTTATTCAACAAATGTTCAACGTGCCTAGTTACTTTTTTATGCACACCGATTGGGTGGATTTTATTAAACATACCACCGACCTTAATCAATACGAAAGGGACAGAGTTAGACGCTTAATGCGCGCCTTGTACAATCGATACGATGGTGTCTTTGTGCTCAACAGTGAACACAAAGACTGGCTAACAGGGCACGAAATGCAACTTAAAGAAGAAAAAGTATTTTTGACTGCTCACCACACCCAGCCAAGAGATGTAGGTCTGCACAAAGTCAGCAAAGCCAGCATTATCCCTGGTGCAAATGATGATACTCCGGTGTTGTTTATTGCCTGCAGGTTGAGCAAAGAGAAAGGAATTTTGGATTTACCTGAAATTGTTGAACGGGCTAAAAAACGTATTCCTAAGCTTAGAATTGTGGTGGCGGGTTCAGGCCCTGCTCAAGAGCAACTTAAGCAAATATTACCCGATGCCATATTTTTAGGTTGGCAAAACAAAAAGCAACTAGCGGCCCTGTATTTAAGTTTGGATTTATTTGTGTTCCCTTCACGTTTTGATACCTTTGGTAATGTGATTTTAGAGGCCTTTGTACATGGTATGCCTGCTATTGCATACAACTGTAAAGGGCCTAAAGACATCATCCAACATAATAAAAATGGCTATTTGGTGGATGATATTGCCGGTATGAGCTCAAAAATTATTGAGTATTTTTTACATTCAGACATACAGCGCAATATGCAGAAAAATGCCTTGCAAAGGGCCTCAGAATATCAGGCTGAACCTATCATGCAGCAATTTCTGCAAGACATGGGTTTAGAGCTTCCTATTATGTACAACAATCAAAGAACGGTGGCTTAAGCGTGACTACCCGTGTGCAGAGCTTATCTAAACGTGAGCAGCTTAATTTTTTGTTAACCAATCGCATTCCAAGAAGATGGTTAACCTTTTTCATGGGCTGGTATAGCCAAATACAAAGTCCACTATTAACTAAGTTTTCAATCTGGCTATGGACTTTATTTGCCGAAGACTTAAGGCTCCAAGATGCTAAAAAACAACATTTCACGAGTTTAGGTGACTGTTTTACACGTGAGTTGAAAGATGGGTTAAGACCTATCGCCAAACATCCTGAGCGAGTCATTAGCCCGTGCGATGCAATTATTGGTGAATATGGTGATATCCAAGGTACGCAGGTCTTTCAAGCTAAAGGTTTTCCATATGATATCAGTGAGTTAATTCCGAATTTACATATGAATCATAAATACCGAAATGGTAAATATATAACCTTACGTTTGAAATCTAGTATGTACCATCGATTTCATGCACCTGTTGATTGTTTTGTTAGCAAGGTTACCTACATATCGGGTGACACTTGGAACGTTAATCCGGTTGCGCTTAAACGCATAGAAAAACTGTTCTGTAAAAACGAGCGAGCAGTAGTTGAATTGCACAGCAATCACCCAACCAGCTGCATTACATTAGTGCCAGTTGCCGCCATTCTAGTGGCGAGCATGAAGTTTAACTTTTTACCTCAGGTCCTAAATTTAAAATACCAAGGCCCAAATAATATTTCTTGTGATGCCCAGTTTAATAAAGGTGATGAAATGGGCTACTTCCAGCATGGCTCCACCATTATCTTATTTGCCACCAGTAACTATCAATTTTGCGAAGGCATTGAAAAGGGCAAACTGATAAAAATGGGGCAACCCCTGCTTACCGGGCATCTAACCAGTTTTCCATAACACTAACGCGGTGTAAGTAAACCGTTGATTTTTCACTGACTAACCACTAATAGGTAACAACATGACCTTTTTTGAAGAACTACAAAAGCAACGTTGGGATGACCACCGCTATTATCACCACAATAGAATTAACCAATTTTTGCACTTACTCAGCGCCAGTTGTTTTATCGCAAGCTATATTCTGGTGTTTTACTATCCTGCCGCCGCCGCTCTAGTGGGATGGTTGTTGGCTATGGTACTGCGTCAAACTGGACACTTCTTTTTTGAGCCTAAGACTTATGACGAAGTGAACAAGACTACTCACAATTATAAAGAAAGCGTCAAAGTGGGATACAACCTGCAACGTAAGGTTGTGTTGTTATCACTATGGGCATTAGTCCCTGTCGTGCTTTTTTTTGAACCCACATTTTTCGGCATATTTACTGCTACTACTACTGACATTAGCGACATCAGCGGATTTGTGAATAACATGGCGATGGTATGGTTAGTGGTGGGTTTAGGCGCGATAGTATTCAGAACTGTGCATTTGTTTAAACTAATGGGGGTGCAATCTGGGTTCGTCTGGTTTACCAAAATTGCTACAGACCCTTTCCACGACATCAAAATTTACCATAAATCTTTGTACTACATTATGAAAGGCGAGATGTACGACAATATGGATGATTGGTACGAAGACGCGTCTTTTGAAAACAAAGCCTAGATTTGCAGAATACTCTGATAAAACGATAGGTAGATAAAACGGATCTTCATGGTTTCGATTTACCTATTGTTTAGGATCTTTTATTTTTCTCTAGAGACAACTTTTTTAAATAGTGTATTCGACTTAGTAAGTCGAATACGTCAAAAAAAGGTTTATCGATGAAGATCACTTTAATTAATAACAGATAGACCTTTTGCTTATGAGTTTAGACTTTTTCAAGACAGCAGAAACGCCTTTAATAAATCAAATATTTATAAATATGTTTTCCAGCATTTAATAAACCTTTCACCACATAACAATTATTGTCGTCAGCCCGAACATCTTAGGCACGTTCGGTGGCAATTAATCAATTTATTGCGTCAATAGTTTGTTCGATAACCTTAGGGTCAAATGTCAGTGACAAATCATAGCCTTTTTTGCTAAAGATTAAATATTCTCGCCTGATTAGTCTAGGCTTATCAATTTGAACTCAATTTGAACTTGATGCCTGTTTCCACAATTTAAGCCATATTGTGGTTGCTTGTGGCTAAACTTCGTACTCTATGATTGTAAATCATAGGTCATTTTTGCTATCTGCCTCTGCTTTGTAAAGCCATGAGAGTAAGCTCTGTGTTTTTACGATACAGTCAGTATAAAGTCGCTTCAGATTATGAAAGCAATCACTAGATTTAATTAATAAGGTAATATGTTTGCTGTACGGAGCAGTTCACTTTAGTATCTAAAACACTGTTAGACATTTAACATCTTGGAGTATTTTATGTTGAAATTATACGGTTCCACTACTTCTCCCTATGTAAGACGTTTGCGCATCTGGTTGGCGAATACTGACCATGAATTTATCAATCTTCAGATTTTTTCGGAACAAGACAGGCGACTTCTTGCAGCGAAAAATCCTACCATGAAAATACCTATGTTAGAGGATGTTACTAACGACGTGACGCGGGTCATTTTTGATTCGAGAATTATCTACCGTTATTTAACTGATAAGTTTGATGATCCATTGCTGAGCTGGGAGCAAGAGAACCAACTGACTCTCATAGACTCAGCCAACGACTCTTTGGTGCAAATGTTTATCTTATCTAACTCTGATATTCAGCCTGACGAAGACAAACTATATTTTAAGCTGCAAAAAGAGCGAGTGAATGCGGTATTAGTACACTTAAATGAGATGGTGGCGAAACAACAGTTTGCCAGTTGGAACTACCCCGCAGTTTGTCTTTATTGTTTAGTTGATTGGATCGAGTTTAGAAACTTACATAACATGCAGGGCTTAACCGACCTATTGGCGTTCCATGATGATAACGTGCAACGTATTGAAGTGACTGCCACCGACCCGAGAAATTAGTCTAATTGGTCAGACGTAATATGGGCTATGGTTGTATTAATCATAGAGCTTGTATTTATTTGTTTACAAATTTTTAACAATTGCCTGCATATAGCACAATATTACTGCCAACCTAGATTTGCAACTGCGCACAACCTTCGCTAAGTTTTAACTACGAATTTCACTGATTCGCAATAAATATGTGATTTTGACAAAACGGAAGTTACCTTTCGGCAAGTAGCCACACAAATCCCTCGACTATAATAAAGTACATATCGAAGTATACAGGGAACAATTCAATGAAAAATTTTAAGTACAAAGCTATTTCTGTCGCCACCGCTATAGCCCTAGGACTATCGGCCAGCGCCCAAGCAGCAGATGACCGTTATGTCATTCAGGTTGATGAAAGTAAAAAAGGTTTAGTAAAAGTATTGACCAAAAAATTAGGCGGTGTGATACACGTCGACTCAAATGGTTTTTTGGCCGCTACCTTCTCAGGTAAAACATTGGCCGATGTCAGGGGTTTGTTAAACAACCCACACATCACGTTAATTGAAGAAGACCAACTGCGAAAACGAAGTGGCCTTTTCAATGACGACATCGGTAATCCAATGGTGCAACAAGTTACACCTTATGCAGTTAAACAATCACAAGCCAGTGATGTCAACCTGCAACCAGGTATGAAGGTCTGTGTAATCGATTCTGGTCTTGATATGTCCAGTGGTGATTTTTTAGAGGACCGAATCAACGGTGACAATGATTCAGGCACAGGTAATTGGTTTGTAGCAGGAGGTGAGCATGGCACACACGTAGCAGGCACCATTGCTGCTGCGGATAATGGTTTTGGTGTGGTAGGTATGGCACCAGGCGTGCCTTTACATATCATCAAAGTGTTTAATGCCGAAGGTTACGCTTACTCGTCTAATTTGGCTCAAGCAGCGAATTTATGTGGCGCAGCTGGTGCAAACATTATCAGCATGAGTCTTGGCGGTGGTGGTGCAAACAGCACTGAAGAAAATGCTTTCAAAGACTTTACCGCGAACGGTGGACTGGTTGTGGCCGCGGCCGGAAATGATGGCAACTCAGTGCGTTCATATCCTGCGGGTTACCCATCGGTCATGATGATTGGTGCCAATGATAGCAACAACAATATTGCTGATTTTTCTCAGTTCCCAGGTTGCACAACGGGAAGAGGCAAAAGAGCTACTACTGATGAAACAATTTGTGTTGAAGTAACCGCTGGTGGTGTAAACACCTTATCTACCTTTCCTGCTGGCCTTGCCAGTGCCGCTGGTTTAAGTGCTGATGGAACGTCTTACGAAACCTCTGCTATGGAAAATTATGGCACAGTTAATCAAGGCGCAATTTATTTCATGGGCACAGCAGAAGCCGTTGATACAGATGCCGCAGGTAAAGTGTGCGTCATCGACCGCGGTACTATCTCTTTCTTCGACAAGGTCTATAACTGTGAAGAGTCAGGTGGTGTAGGTGCGGTCATTATTAACAATGAACCAGGTGTGTTGTACGGCACTTTGGGTGATGCAAGCAGCAACACTACTTCTATTCCAGCGGTAGGGACAGCACAGGAAGATCGTTCAGCTCTGATGGCAGCAACGTCAATGGATATTAGTGTGACCTCAAGTGACTATGGTTTCTTAAGTGGCACGTCTATGGCAACACCAGCGGTATCAGGAGTGGCTGCATTAGTATGGTCAAATCATCCAACATGTACTGGTAGTCAAATTCGCCAAGTGTTAAAAGACACAGCAATGGATGCAGGCGCAGCAGGTAAAGATGACTACTTTGGTTACGGCATTGTTCAGGCTGCTGACGCAAATGCGTACATTACAGACAATAATATCTGTGATGGTGGAACTGCACCTCCTACAGGTGGCGATTTAACCCTCACTGTATCAGGTTATAAATCCAGGGGCTCGCACGTTGTTGATTTAAGTTGGACTGGTGCAAACACCTCTAATGTAGATGTTTATAAAAATGGTGGTTTTTTAGCCAATACAGTGAACGATGGTAATTTAACCATTAACCTAAACACCAAAGGTGGTGGAACATACACTTTCCAAGTATGTGAAGACGGTGAAGACGGTATGTCAACTTGTTCAGAAACGTTAACAGTAGTCTTTTAAGCTAATAATAAAAAAAAGGCGAGCCTAAGTGGCTCGCCTTTTTTTTGTTGATCTTTGGTATGCTTAGGTTTTTAATACATAAGGTAACGTCATGAACGAACAACAAAAACTCGAAGCCGAAGCTTCTGCTTTTAGACAATTATTAAAACATCTAGATGAAAACAAAGATGTGCAAAATATTGATTTGATGATACTTGCGGATTTTTGTCGTAACTGTTTATCGAAGTGGTACATGGCGGGCGCTAAAGAGCAGGGTGTTGAAATAGATTACGATCAAGCACGTGAAGCTGTCTATGGAATGCCCTTTAGTGACTGGAAAGCTAATCACCAACTGCCGGCCAGTGAAGAACAATTAGCAGCGTTTGAAGCACGGCAAACGTCGTAAAAATAACACCTAAAAACATCTATGCCGCTGTCCTCGAAATTTTTTTTGGTAGCAGGCACAGGTTTTCTGTTTCTTTGTCCATCAAGATCCCGCAACTTAATCTCATTGGTGTTTATCACATTGACTGAACTAATACTGAACTAATGAGTGAAAAACAGAGGTAAGGATGAACAAAGATACAGGCTTATACTGTTTCAAAATCACCTGGTGATTCGAGAATGTTCAGTGAAAGTGCATAATGAAAGTGTTCAGTGAAAGTGCATAATGAAAGTGCATAATGAAAGTGTACAGTGAAAGTGCATGTTTTACCGCCAGTTATACTTTATGGCGATCATCATAAAAAGGGACCCAAATGATTAAGTTTTTACCATGGTTACTGGTTGTGGCTAGCATGTTGATATTGCCTAAGTCTTTTGCACAAGAAACCCGTCTATTGAGACAGCCTAGCATCAGCGATAGCCATTTAGCTTTTATTTATGCAGGCGATATATGGCTAACCGACTTGTTGGGTCAAAATAGTAAAAGGCTGACTAGTACCGCTGCAATAGAAAGCCATCCTCACTTTTCTCCAGATGGGCAAAGCTTAGCTTTTTCATCTAATCGTTCTGGTACAAACTCGGTTTACGTTATGTCTAGTAGCGGCGGTCAAGCCACTAGATTGTCATGGCATGCCGCTGGTGGCAGTGTGCGCGGATGGACACCCGATGGCCAAAAAGTACTGTTTGCTTCTGGTCGTGATACCGCGCCTAGGCCTATTAATCGTCTGTGGACTATTTCTGTTGATGGTGGACCAGCTGAGTTGGTTCTCAATCAATGGGCATCTAATGGTGCTTACTCTGGCGATGGCAAACAAATAGTCATCGACCGCATGTCTCGTTGGGACGGTGAATGGCGTAACTATCGTGGTGGACAAAATACACCTTTAGTGGTGGTTGATTTAGTCAACCTTGAAGAAACCATGATCAACAGTGATTCCACCATCGATATCGAACCTATTTGGGTTAATGACACGGTTTACTTTTTGTCAGACAGAGACTGGGTATCCAATATCTGGTCATATTCTGTGAAACGAAAAAGACTCAAACAAATCACAGAATTCAAAAATGCTGATATCAAACAATTAGGCACCAACGGGAAACAGTTAGTATTTGAACAAAATGGCGACTTGTTTACCTTTGATTTAGCCAGTGAGGAGCTTCAAAAAATATCAATTACAGTGACTGGTGATTTTCCTTGGGCCGATACTAGATGGCAAAATGTGGGTGATAAGGCAAGTTCAGCCTCATTATCACCCACAGGAAAACGTGCAATCATGGCCTCCCGTGGAGAGATTTTCACGGTTCCGGTTGAATATGGCAGTGTGCGTAACCTTACTCAAAGTTCTGATGCAGCAGACAGGGCACCGATTTGGTCTCCCAAAGGTGATCAAGTTGCTTGGTTTTCTGACAAAGGTGAACAAGGCTATCAGTTGCAGTTGCAATCTCAAGACGGTTTGTCTGAATTGCAAACGATAGCAATAGGTGAATCAAAAATGGCGTGGGAGCCTACTTGGTCGCCTGATGGTAAGTACATTGCATTTGTAGATGATGATGTGCGTATTCGTTTATTAGAACTTGCGACTGAAAACATTATCACCGTTGATACGGGTGGAACCAATTTAGAACGCGGCAGGAATGATTTGGCATGGTCACCAGATTCGAATGCTTTAGCGTATGTGAAAACCGCTAATAATGGCTTTCAGCAAATCAAAATATATGCTGTTGATACTAAAAAAACGCATTTTTTAACTAATAAATTCGCTAACTCGTTGTCACCTGCCTGGGACCAAAATAGTAAATATTTATATTTCTTGGCCAGCACCGATTATGGCTTAAATAGTGGTTGGGCAAATACCAGTTCAATAGGATCTGATGCTGAGTATTCCCCTTATATTGTGAGCTTATTAGCAGATGAAACGTCACCTTTTGCCCCACGCAGTGACGAAGAAAATACTGAAGAGAAAGACATTGACGAAGAAGACATTGACGAAGAAGACATTGATGAAGAAAGCATCGATGATGATGCAGAGCCTTCAGGAAAAAGTGATACTCCAGAAGATAAAGTTCAAGAAAAAAACGACAAAGAGACATCAAAAAATAGCATAGAAAAAATAGACATAGACTTCGAAAATATAGAAAGGCGGATTTTACCTCTCCCCATGCCGGCAGGAAACTATGCTTTTGCTCTGACAGCGCCAAAAGGAACGGTATTTTTCGCTAAGAGACAACACGAAGACCGAAATCTTGAATTACTTAAGTTTGACTTGAAATCACGAAAAGCAGAACCTTTTATACAAGGTATTCAGACAGCAAGTATCTCGGCTGATCATAAAAAATTGCTAGTCAAAAAAGGTCCTAAATGGTTTGTAGTAGATGCAGATAAACCCACCGCTAAGACCGACAAGCCTTTAAATACCAAGTTGATGATGAGCCTTGACCGTCAAAAAGAATGGAGACAAATATTTGTCGAGGCATGGCGTTATCAACGGGATTATTTTTACGACGAAAATATGCACGGACGCGATTGGAATGAAGTATTTAGTCGCTACGAACCTTTAGTGAAACATATCAAACACCGTGCTGCTTTAACTTATTTACTAGATATGGTGAACGGTGAACTGTCTGTTGGGCATAGCTTTGTGTTTGGCGGCGATTATCCAAAAACACAGAAGGCTAGAGCAGGTTTACTGGGTGCAGATTTATTAGTTAATAATGGGTACTGGCAGTTCGACCGAATATTTACCGCAGAAAGTTGGAATCCCAAATTAAAAGGCCCACTAGATCAGCCAGGTTTGAATATAGATCAAGGTCAATATTTGGTTGGTGTCAATGGTAAAGAATTGACTAGCGTAGATAACCCTTACGAATTTCTAGACGGCACAGTCGACCAGCAAACCGTATTACATATTAACGACAAACCCAGCTTTAGCGAAGCTTGGCAAATCACGGTGAAACCAACCAGTAATGAAAGGGCACTAAGACAAAGGGCCTGGGTTGAAGATAATCGCAGATTAGTCGACAAGTTATCTGATGGGAAATTAGCTTACGTGTGGGTACCCAATACCAGTACGCCAGGGTTTGTTTCATTTAACCGGTATTTCTTTGCCCAGCAAGATAAATTAGGAGCAGTGATTGATGAACGATTTAACGGCGGGGGGTTGTTAGATGATTACATGGTTGACTTAATGAACCGAAAACTCCGTGCTGCGCTTACTAATGAAGTACCCAACGGCAAACCCTTGCTGTTACCTGCTGGGATCAAAGGCCCCAAAGTATTACTGATTAATGAACTGGCTGGCTCTGGTGGTGATTATTTTCCTTGGGCGTTTCGACAACAAAAAGTGGGTAAGTTAATAGGTGCACGCACTTGGGGTGGTCTAGTGAAATCATCCGTGCATTATAGATTAGTCGATGGCGGTGCTCTCACTGCGCCAGATAATGCGGTATTCGATCCACTTAACAACAAGTGGGTAGGCGAAAATATTGGTATTGCCCCAGATATCAATGTATATCAGGATGCTCAATCACTGGCAAAAGGTGATGATCCACAACTACTAGCAGGGGTCAAAGAATTGCTGAAACAGTTGAAAAAGATTAAAGTCAGGTCAGTAATACCACCTAAATATTCAACGCCGGCCACTCAAGAGTAAACTTAAGTGTGCGTAGGCGTTTAAATAAAGTTGCGCAAAATGTCAGTGTAAAAATTAATACGGCAGATTCAGAGTATCGATTTGCCCTACAGATAAGTTAAGCGGAGAGAGTGATGAGTCAAAGCATTAATATTAACAATAAAAGTTATCCCATTGATGTCGATGGAGACATGCCTTTATTGTGGTTCTTACGAGATAAATTGGAGCTAACAGGCACCAAATTTGGTTGTGGTATGGGTTTATGTGGAGCCTGTACGGTCCATCTCGATGGCCAAGCGGTTCGATCTTGCGTGATGCCCATTTCAGCCTTGGCAGGTAAAACTATCACTACTATAGAAGGCTTGTCTGAAGCAGGTGATCATCCGTTACAAAAAGCATGGTTGGCTAACAAAGTACCACAATGTGGTTACTGTCAGGCTGGTCAAATCATGAATGCCGCCAGCTTTTTAGCCACCAATAAAACCCCTAGTAGTGACGATATCGACAATGCTATGCAAGGTAATATATGCCGTTGTGGTACGTATCAACGTATCAAACAAGCGGTTTCTGACGCCGCTGACGAAATGTACAAGGAGGCTTAACATGACAACATCAAATCAAACTTCTCTTGGAAACCAAACTCCTCTTTTAAATACGCATACGGTGACCAACCAAAGTCGTCGTAAATTCCTTAAACAAACAGGTTTAGCAACCGGTGGTTTAGTGTTGGGCATTAGCCTGCCGCAAACGACTATTGCTGGTTTTAAAATGGGCCAAGACAGCACCTTTAATCCCAATGCCTTTATCCATATAGCCGACAACGGCGATACCTTGATTTTCTGTGGCCGCTGTGAAATGGGCCAAGGTATTAGCACTGCATTACCCGCCGCAGTAGCCGACGAGCTTGAAGCCGATTGGACGCGGGTGAGCATTAAACAAGGTGAAGGTAACGAAGAAAAATATGGTCCTCAGGCCACAGGTGGTTCGGCCAGTATTCGCGTTATGTATATTCCTATGCGTGAAGCAGGCGCCGCAGCCAAAGTCATGTTAGTGGCTGCAGCAGCAAAAGTGTGGGGCGTGACGCCTGATAAATGTATGGCTGAAAACCATTATGTTATCAATAAGAACAATCAACAAAAACTCAGTTATGGCGATTTGGCAAGCCTTGCTGCTAATGAACCTGTGCCAGAAAACGTGATATTAAAAGAAAAGAAAGATTTCAAATATATCGGCAAAGATATCGCTAGGCATAATCAAGGTGACATCGTAGTAGGCAAATTAACCTATGGCGTGGATACCAAAATGCCTGGGCTAAAATATGCTGCAATGACGCATTGCCCTGTTATGGGTGGCAAGCTTAAAAGTGTTGATAAAACGGCAGCCATGCAAGTCAAAGGTGTGCTTGATGTAATTGAAATTCCCAGGTTTGAAGTGCCTTTTGGAACACTTGGTGGGGTTGCAGTAGTGGCAGACAACACTTGGACAGCTCAACAAGCCCTTAAAAAGCTGAATATTGAATGGGATTTAGGTGAGCATAAAAGTTATGACTCTAAGGCGTACAAAGCGCAGCTAGTCAAAAATGTTGAACGCCCAGCGCAGCTCGCTGCCGAGCGAGGCGACATCACAAAAGCCTTTGTTGAAGCAGAGCATGTTATCAAAGCGACCTATACCGGTGGGCATTTGTCTCACGCACCTATGGAGCCCAATGCTTCAGTGGTGTGGGTACAAAAAGACAGCTGTGAAGTCTGGGCTGCTACACAAAGCCCTGGCGATATTCAAAAAGTATTAGCTCAATATTTAGACCGCGATCCAAAAGATATCGTCGTCAATGTGACTATGGCTGGTGGCGCGTTTGGGCGTAAGTTCAAATGTGACTATGTGCATGAAGCGGCAGTATTGTCCAAGGCAGTTAATGCACCAGTGCAGCTTACGTGGTCACGAGAAGAAGATATGCGTACTGGTTATTATCATTCAATTAATGCCCAGCATATTGAAGCCGCTATGGACAAAAACGGCAATGTCACAGGTTGGTTACACCGTGCTGCTTTTCCTGCGATTGCTTCATTGTTTGACCCATCACTTGATAGGGCACCGGCAAGCAACTTAGGTGATGTGGATAATCATCCATTTTTTATTGCAAACTATCGCAGTGAAACGGGTGAAGCCAAAGCGCACACTCGTATTGGTTGGTACCGTGCTGTGTACGCCATATTTTATGGTTTTGCTTTTGGTAGCATTGCTGATGAATTGGCTCACAAAACCAAAAAAGATACGGTTAGTCTACTAAACAGCATTTACGATAATAATAAAAATGCCGAACAAGCTGAGCAAGTCGCTCGCTCAAAAGGTGCGCTGGCTATGGCGGCTGAAAAGTCTAATTGGGTTAACCGCGACAAATTACCAAGTAATCAAGGGCTAGGTATCGCGGTGCATTTTAGTTTTAATAGCTACGTTGCTATGGCAGTGCGAGTCGAAGTCAACGGTGACGATATTAAAGTGCTTGAAGTGGATGCAATAGTTGACTGTGGTCAAGTGTTAAATCTAGACAGTGCAACAGCACAAATGGAAGGTGCGATAGTTATGGGCATGTCACTGTCATTACGCACTGAGGTGGTGTTCAGAGATGGCGCAGTGGTCAATTCAAACTTTCATGATTACCCCGTTTTACGTATCAACGAAATGCCTCAGGTTAACGTGTACTTCACCGAAAATGAGTTTAAACCAACGGGTCTTGGTGAACCGGGTCTAGGGCCATTTGCTCCTGCATTAGCCAACGCCGTGTTTGCAGCCTCGGGTAAACGTTACAGAGACTTACCGTTTAAACCGATGTCGATGTGATTTAGAGCTTAATCGATTAAAAAGCCGCGAGAGACTGCGGCTTTTTTTTGATTATATTCGTTCACCCAGTAATCAAGATTGATTCTAGAAATTCTAAACTTAATCCTCACTAATTTTATCGAAACCAAATGCCAATGGCAGCAACGTTTCGAATTTAACTGTTTTAATCTGACCATCTTGAGTTGCCAAATGTACTTCTGTCTGGGCATTAGCAAACTCAGCAATTTTTTGTCGACAACCTCCGCAAGGTGGGCAGAAATCATTGTTGGGACTGGCGATCAGGATCTGTTTGATCTGCTTGCCACCTGAAGCAATCATGGCAGAAATCGCTCCTGCTTCGGCACATTGACCCAGTGGGTAGGCGGCGTTTTCAACATTGCAGCCGCCATGGTGTTGAGCGTTTTCGTCAAGAATGGCTGCACCTACATGGAAATTTGAATAAGGTGCGTGGGCATTCTTTTGTGCTTTAGTGGCTAGTGCCAGTAGCATGCTGTATTCGACTGTCAGGTTATGTGCCATAAATCAGACTTAAAATTATACTAGGCAGCGTAGTTTGCTTTATTTCGGGCGTGAGATTCAAGTTTAATTGATACTTAAAGAGAACAGACCATAGGGCAACTTTACTTTTACAGGGAAATAAGAGATTCTTAGTCGCATATGTTTCCTTTGTTTTCGACTATTTTAAAGAGTCGCAGTGAAACCAAGGCTTAAAGTTAGGGTCACACAAGTCATCTATTTTCAGGTAAAACTTCTTTATTAATATGTATAAACATCTCAGCAGCATCATTTTACTCAGCGCATTCTTATTTGGTTGTGCAAACAATAGCGGCTCTATGCAGGGCAACAGACAAATGGGTAATTTATTATTAGCCGAACCTGCACCTATGAGCCAACGTTCACAATTGGCCATTGCACGTTATAGCCATATTTTAAGTAATACCGACTTAGAAGATGAACAAAGAGCACAACTGCTACACCAGCGTGGCACCTTATATGACAGTGTAGGGTTAACTGGGTTAGCTCAATACGATTTTAATCAGGCTATCCGTTTAAAGCCTGACTTAGCTGAAGCTTATAATTCTTTAGGTGTGCATTACACCTTGCAAATGAATTTTATTCAGGCTTACGAGGCTTTTGATGCCACCTTAGATATTAATCCAGACATGGAATTTGCGTTTTTGAATCGTGGTATCGCCCTATATTATGGCGGACGTCCCGATTTGGCAGTCCGTGATTTTGTTGAGTTTTATGATAAAAATGCATCAGATCCTTATCGTGCACTTTGGAATTATCTAGCTTCCAGTGAAATAGATAAACCTCAAGCGTTGATTGAACTCGCGCAGCAGCGAAAAAATTTAGATGAAACAAACTGGGCGACTCAACTAGTCGATTTATACCTTGAAAAAACAACCGAAAATGAATTGCTTAGCTCACTAATTAGCGGCGTCACTAGTCAGCAGCAATTGACTGATAGATTATGTGAGGCTTATTTTTATTTAGGCAAATACCACTCAGCAAGAGACAATAAAGGGATTGCGTCAAACTACTTCAAGCTTGCATTAAGCACTAACGTATTTGAGTATGTTGAACACCGCTACGCACGTTTAGAACTTAATTTATTACGCGATAAAGCTAATGAAACGGGTACAGACGAGATACAAACTCAATAAAATGACAGTATTGACTAAATGGGGAATAGCCATATCTTGTATACTGATCCCTGTTTGGTTTTTGGTTAATCACTACTTAATAGATATTAACTCTTCATTACAAAACCCAGCTCCTACACACCCAATATCCTACAAAGCAGCCAAACAACAACTTGCTCATGGTAAAGCCCTGTGGCGTGATAAAAAGTACCAACAGTCAGCCCAAGTATTTTCATCACTCAGGACAAAAAAATTGAATGCGGAGCTGCAGTCCTTAACGGGCTTGTATCAATATCATACGACCGCTTTTAATAAAAATCGCAATTCTGATTTTATGCAGCAGTTATCTGCTTTACCTGATAACTGTCAACAAAAATTATTATTTGTCACCCCGGATATAGATTCATTAGTGCAAGCAGAATATTTTAGGTCACGTTTTGAGCAAGACTCTCGCCTAAGCTCTTTACCTATTTGTATTTATGATATGACTTGGTTTGATCCGCTGGAAATTATCTGCGAAGACAATTGGCAACAAAGTGGCCGATTAGGCTGCCAACTATTGTCACTCGCTGAAAAACTAAAACGCTTACCGTTTACCCATTTAGTGATGTTTGCCAAAAAAGGCAAAGCCAACGTACATAACGGTATTATGTTTCTTGACCGCCAAGACAGCTACGACGTGTTTATTCACGAATTAGCGCACTTCTCAGGGTTTATTGATGAATACCCACTGAGTCAAAGCTTAGCAAAACGGGTGTGTGCTGGAGTTGATGCACCTAACATTGTGTTTAAACAAATAGATAAATTAGATGCTGATAGACAATACTGGCACTCACTAGGACTACAAGACAACACTGATATATTTGCAGCGCGGACTTGTGATAATCACTCGACTCAGGCGTTTAAAGCATCAAATCAACTAACGTTTATGGAATATCATGATACTGGCTTCATACCTAATCACTATTTAATTGCGTGGCAAAGGCAACTGCAAAAAACACCTAATCTTCCATCTGCACATATTAACTTTGCCCAGTTATACGAACAGTCCAATAACTTATCAGAAAGCCAGTTTTGGCGTGCTAAGTATCAACAATACATCTTGTCCTTTGCAAATAAGGTTACTAATCTTTAACTCGAAAATATATTAATTGCATCACAAATGGGTATAATAATCGAACGTTTTACAAGTACCATGTAGTGCCTTAAAAAATATGTCTGAGCTATTTTCTGTAAAAACCATTGATTACCCTTTTCCAGCCAAGCCTATTGAGCTGAGTGATACACAGCAGTACGAATACGTGCAACAAATCAAAACACTGCTTAAACAAAACAATGCCGTTTTGATAGCGCACTATTACACTGACCCCGAGATTCAAGCCTTAGCCGAAGAAACCGGCGGTTGTATCTCTGACTCACTAGAAATGGCCAGATTTGGGCGCGACTGTGAAGCCGACACTTTGATTATTGCGGGCGTACGATTTATGGGCGAAACCGCAAAAATTCTCAGCCCAGATAAAAAAGTACTCATGCCCACCCTAGAAGCAACCTGTTCACTAGATTTGGGATGCCCTGATAAACAGTTCAGCGCATTTTGTGATGCTCACCCAGAGCACACTGTAGTGGTCTACGCTAACACATCAGCAGCGGTCAAAGCCCGCGCCGATTGGGTAGTCACATCAAGTATCGCATTAGAAATTGTTGACCATCTGGACTCGCTGGGTGAAAAAATCATCTGGGCCCCTGATAGACACTTAGGTGCTTATGTAGCCAAACAAACGGGTGCCGATATGTTGCTATGGCAAGGCGAATGTATCGTGCATGACGAGTTTTCGGCCAAAGCACTCAACGATATGAAACACCTTCATCCAGATGCCGCAGTGTTAGTACACCCCGAATCTCCAGCAAGCGTAATAGACATGGCTGATGCAGTAGGTTCAACCACTCAGCTGATTAATGCCGCTAAAACATTGCCACATAATAAATTTATCGTTGCCACAGATAGAGGCATTTTTTATAAAATGCAACAAGCTGCTCCAAACAAAACTTTGCTAGAAGCACCAACAGGTGGCAATGGCGCAACCTGTAAAAGCTGTGCTCACTGCCCATGGATGGCTATGAACGGCCTAAAAGCGATTTACCAAGCACTGACTGAAACCCATGGACACGAAATTTTTGTTGATGATGCAACACGTGAAAAAGCCTTAATTCCGCTAAATCGGATGTTGGACTTTGCAGCAGATCTAAAGCTAAAAATAAAAGGTAACGCTTAACCCACTTTTCAAACAATTTAACCAGATAAAGCCAGTTTTCTGGCTTTTTTATATTTAGTTACGCGTAAGCCATATAATTCTTTCTAACCCAATCTAATACTCAGGAGCATGACATGCTAGATTTAAGCCGCTACAAAGGGATAGTGTTTGATATGGACGGAACTTTGATAGACTCAATGGGGGCGCACAATATAGCTTGGCGCCACGCTTGTGAGAAATATGCTTATCCTTTTGACGAAGAGTATATACATAACCTTGGCGGTGTACCCACCAGAGACATTGTTATGCTTCTTAACGAAAAACATGGGCTTAGCCATGATCCAGACGCAGTGACTAAAACAAAAAATCTAATGTTTTTGAAACTTAAAGATAGCCCAAGTATTATCGACGATACATTTCAAGTAATGCAACGTTACGAGGGCATACTAAAAATGGGTGTAGGCACTGGTTCAGAACGTAACAATGCTATTCAGATGTTGACTGATACAGGCTTATTAGCACGTCTTGAAACGGTAGTTACTGCATCTGATGTCACTCACGGTAAACCGCACGGTGAAACCTTCATAACCGTTGCCACGAACATGGGCTTACAGCCAAACGAATGTGTGGTGTTTGAAGACACCGAGGTAGGTCGTCAAGCTGCCCAGAATGCTGGCATGGATTGCATCATGGTCATTAATGGTAAAATAGTATTGCCATAATAATCGGGCGAATGTTTGTCAGATAGGTGTTTTTTGTATTATTAGCAGTGATATGACTAATAAAACGGCGCATCATCAGTTTGGTTGCAGTTAGTGCTTGCGCAGCCAAGCGGTTTTCCATAACATACGCGCCTCTTTTGTAGCAGCGACTTAGAGCAATCGTCTGCAACAGATAATAATCAAAGCGCACGCTAAGCGCCAAGTTGAATACCATCAACTTAAATAAATAAGCAAAGTTTTGGAGAGGTGGCTGAGCGGCTTAAGGCGCACGCCTGGAAAGCGTGTTTAGGGTTAAACCTAACGTGGGTTCGAATCCCACCCTCTCCGCCAAATACTATAGATAAGCCTCTGTTTTACAGAGGCTTTTTTATATCTATTACTTTGCGATCCGTCAAGAAGACCGTCAAATATCCACGTTATTATAAAAAACGACCTTACAGAAAATTAATCGAACCTGATCAATGGAAGAAGGGGACCGATTTTTATTACGTCCATTATTGCAATCGTTAGGCAGCAAAGATAAATCCAGTTACTCCTATTCGCTCATTAGAGACCGTCAGATGGATTTATACCAAAGTAACTAATAAACCCGCTTGCATAGAGAAAGCATCTCTATGAGGAGCTTAGTTTGTTCATTGAGCATAGTTTTTGTTTGATCATATAAATTTGAGTTGAGCAGAGTTTGATTAATTTGTTTTTGTCTATTTATAGCCTCTTCTAAGGCAAAAATTATTGTTTGACCGATAATTGTGCTCATCTAGCTTCCTTGCCGTGTTTGAATACCAAATTTAGTACAGCTGCGTTTGAAATTAATTTTAAAGGCTAGAAAAAGATACTCCCCCTATTAGTAAAAAGGGGGTTGTTAGCAAGATAAAAACAGCCTTAATACGATAAGCAGCTAGGTGCTGTGAGATTAATTGATCTCACAGCCAACTCCGGTCATTGGGCACCTTTGATTGTTACTTCGGCTATACGCCCAAAGCGGACCAAATAACTAACGGATTGAACGGTAAACTTGGTGACAAATGATACGCTTCAGCGAACCTGCCCCCGCAGGTTTCTAGTAAGTACAAACTATTGGACTTGGTTGTGCTCGTTTTGAAACGATTCAATTAAGTTAATAACTATTGATGTCGCTTGTGTTGAGCCCAAGTATAGACATGGGATGCTAACCACATCAGCACCACAATTTTACTCAATTGACTGATTAATCCGTGGCTATATTCGAGTATTGAATAGGCTGTTTGCATTCGCTCGACTGGGCTGGGGATCACTAACCAATCAAATACTTTGACTGCAGAACCCCTGGCCCATACGGTTAAAAATCCGCTAGTAAACAGTGCTAATAGTGTCAATATGACAAGCATATTAGCTGTGTTTTGGTAGCCCTGCGTCAGCTTTGTTTGAACGGTCAATAATCTCGCTAGCAAATACACAATGAACAATAGTAAAAACAACATAGAGATACCAATGTGATGCCAGATTGCTGCGATTAGTGTCTCCCTTTCTGGCTGCATATCTATTGTTAATCCCGTCCAAAACACCCAAGGAGTCGCAACAATGATTGCTACTCCTAGGATAAATCCAATTCTAGACAACATATCAATATTGACCTGATAGGCTTATATTTTGTGAGGGGCGCAGCGGTTCGTTGGTAGTGTATTGGTCGATGGTTTGGTGGGCTTTATTGATAGCTTCCGCTAAACCCATTTTACCGTCTTTGACATAACCTGCATATTCAAGCATGGGCATATACAGCGCTGTGGGTTCGCCTTGGATAGTGAGTGAAAAATATGCATTGTTAGTTTCAACTTCACTCCATTTATCACGCACAGCTTGCCAGTAGTCCTTGGTTAAGTGCCAGTAATCATCTGCCACCGAAAACGCAATTTGATCATCACGCACATAGGTGTTTATGCCAATTTCTCTTGCTAAAAGTGTTGCTGTTTGTGAGCGTAAAATAAGTTTTGAATTGTCTTGCTCGTGCACCCATCCATTAGGTGTCACTGCGTGTCGATTGACCGCCAATATAGCATCATAGTCGTCTCGTTTAGTCATATCTCTGCGCGGCAAGGGACGCATATTCACTTCAGATGCCCATTGCGATATTCCATTGTCATGTTGCCAAGCCGCCAATCCCGCGTAACGTGGGCTATCGTCCACTTGATACACAACCTGAGCCCATTTTCCCTGTCGTTCTTGTTGCTTTAAGTCGCGCTTTTTCCAGCTATTAAATCCGACAAATTCATGAATGGATTCTGGTGCGTAAATCCTATCTTGACGCCAATGTTTGATATGAAACTGATGTTTATCACCCACTAATAACATGTGTTGCAGACTACTAAAGCCGGGGATTGTTTCAATTACTCGTACTCGCTCGTATGCGCGCTTCACCGTATGATA
>NZ_CAJXPA010000012.1 GCF_913058035.1 uncultured Paraglaciecola sp.
TACGATGGCCAAGCCACGATAACTGACAGAAATAACATGATAAATTAGGCTTTAAGCTTTAGGCTTCATTTATTTGAAATAAACACTCAGCCTAATACCAATAAATACAATATTCCTTCGCAATTGTCATAATAAAATTTAAAATGCAGCTTGTGAAATTATCAAATACACGATTTTTTCAATAGACACCCAACTTTCCTTAATTATGCAGGTACTGGTCTAAACCCAAATTAAATTTTATCATCGATTGTTAAACATTTATTTATGCTCGTCCCGCTGAAATATTAAACGTTCCAGCATGAATACTTTCTACATCAATTGCATCAAAGCTAAATTCAGAGTGACAGTATTGGCAATTCATTTTTATAGCACCATCTTTAGCAACTATATCAAGTAACTCCACCTTACTCACTGCAGTCAGAGCCTTAGCGCTGCGGTCTTTGCTACAGCCACACTTAAATACAACGTTGGTTGCAGGGTATAATTCAAGTTCTTCTTGATGATATAGACGATGCAAAATATCTTCAGCCGCTAGCTCGAATAACTCTTCATCTTTAATGGTATCCGTCAAAGCACTCAAATGTTCGAAAGCTGTGTCAGCTTTATCTGTAGCTTGACTACTAGTAGGCAATACTTGTAAAAGCATGCCGCAAGCTTTAGCTTGTTTATCTATCAGTTGGGTCCGTAATATTACTTTTGTTGCTAGCTGTTCTGATTGTTGAAAATATCCTTCAATGCAACCCGCTAAGGTGGGTTTATCTAGCGCTACCATACCCTGGTAACGTTCACCTTTTTTAGGAGATATGGTGATCACCAGTACTCCTTTTTTGACCAACTCGCTAAATGTATTGGGCAAAAATTCAAGCTCCTCATCCCATCTTGCGACACCTCTTAACTGCTGATTGTGAGTACCATTGATAACGGCATAACTGAGCGGCCCTTCGCCTTGAATTTGAATAGCGATATCACCTTCAAACTTTAATGTCGCAGTCAGCAAACTGGCAGCAGCCATCAGCTCACCCAGAAGCTGTTGGATAACAGGTGGATAAGGATAGGAGTCTAAAATGGCCTGGAAACTTTTTTCCAAACGTACCATTTCACCCCTTACGTTGCCTTGGTTAAATAAATATCGATGAAGTTGGTCAAATACCATGTTGTCTACCTTGTTACCTTGAGTATTACTGATGTTTAAATTGAATAATTTGACGGCGTTGTTTTTTATCTGGACGACCGTCAGGTTTTGGGCTGTGAAAAGCGCTTAATCTTCGTGCTTCTGCATTACTTGCGCGAAGCGTTTCGCTAGCTAGAGTTTCCTCGTACATTAATTGCGCAAGTGGAGCACCTAGACGCTGTTCTTTTACTTGCAACACCACCACTTCTTTTAGGTCAAAACCTTGAGGTACTTTTATATTAGCCCCCAATTCTACTATTTTTCCAGCTTTACTGCGTTGCTCGTTATATTGTACTTTACCAGATTGCACAGCATCTCTAGCTATGGAACGGGTTTTATAAAAACGAGCCGCCCAAAGCCACTTATCTAAGCGTACACTTTTACTTTCAACAGGATTTTTTTGCATAAGCCTAACTCTTTGTTTGTAATTTTGTTTATAATTTTGTTAGCAAGAAAAATTGTATTTTTTTGTAACTAAGGTGGATTAATGTTGTCCCAGAAGCCCCGACTAGTTATCATTAACGTGCTAAGCTTTGAAACCCTTATCGAGAGACAATGACCGTCGTTAATCATACCGCTAATCATTTATGGCTCCAACTAGTCAAAAACCAACAAAAAATTAATTTGTTGGTAGTAGTAATGTTGGCTTTTTTTCTGCTTTCTTACGCTGCAGAACTCACCTGGCGTTTGTGGCCTCAACCTGATCCTAGTAGTAGTTTAGAAAATATTTCTATTAGCCAATCAGTTTCACCAGAAGATTCTAATAGCAGATTAAATCTTGCTGATATAAAGCGGCTCAATTTATTTGGTGATTTTGATGCTGCTCCGATGGAAGAGACAAAAGCGACAGATGCACCTGTTACACGATTAAATTTGACTTTAACGGGTGTCGTTGCCAGTTCTGTCAAAGATCAAGGAGCTGCAATAATTGAGAACCGAAACCAACAACAAACTTACGGAATTGGTGAAAAAATTGAAGGCACTAGCGTCTCACTAAAAGAGGTTTATGCCGACAGAGTCATCATTAAAAATGGCTCTTCTAATGAGACATTAATGTTAGATGGTGTCGATTACAATAAAAACACTAGCGAATTGAGTCAAACACCGGAAATGAGCATACAGTCTAGTAACCAAGACCTAGATCTTCGACAAACACTATCTAGCGATGCAATTCAAGCTAGTAGGGAATTACAAGACCAACCAGCCAGTTTCATCGATTATATTGCCGTATCTCCCCATCGACCTAATGGTGAATTAGTGGGATATCGCGTTAGCCCTGGTAAAAAGCCCACTTTATTCAAAGCGGCGGGGCTAAAGTCTGGTGATGTAATCACTGATATAAATGGCTTAGATTTAACCGATATGCAGCAAGCCTTAGAAGCTATGAATATGCTCAAAGAACTGCAATCTTTGCAAATGTCTGTACAACGCGAAGATGAGCTTATTACTATTTACCTTGATCTGCCCCAAGGGGAAGAGGAACCAGAAATATGATGTTTATACGCAATCGCTCCAATGTATTACAAGGATTATTCCTAACTATTGGTAGTGCTTTTTTTGCTGTCTCAAGCCTAGTGGCTGCAGCGGACTACTCTCCGAATTTTAAAAACACTGAAATCAGTGAATTCATCAATGTAGTGGGTAAAAATCTTAAGAAGACCATCATAGTTGATCCTAATGTTCGAGGTAAAATAACTGTACGTAGTTATGATTTATTAAGCGAAGAGCAGTATTACCAGTTTTTTTTAAACGTGCTGCAAGTTTATGGCTATTCGGCAGTCACAATGTCCAGTGGTGTAGTTAAGGTAATACGATCCAAAGATGCCAAGTCTTCGAATATACCAGTGGTCGAAGGTAGTCCTTTTGATGGTGATGAGATGATCACTAGGGTTATGCCAGTATATAATGTACCTGTGCGAGAGCTTGCCCCACTATTACGCCAACTTAACGATACAGCCGGTGGTGGTAATGTAGTCAGCCACGATGCATCCAACGTAATGATGCTTACAGGTCGTGCTGCCGTGGTTAATCGGTTAGTTGAGATAATTGAACGTGTCGACAAAGCAGGCGACGAAGAAGTTGAAATTATTAAATTAAAATATGCTTCTGCCACCGAGCTAGTACGTATTATTGATAGTGTCAATAAATCTCAAGGCAAGTCGAACTCAGGTGGCAAATCGGATCCGAGAGTTGTGGCCGATGATAGAACGAATAGCATTATTGTCAGTGGTGACGTAAAGGCTCGTAAACGTTTGATTAATTTAGTTGAGCGAATGGACTCTGAATTAGAGACCAGTGGTAATACCCGAGTCATATTTTTAAATTACGCAAAATCAGAAGATTTAGTGAAAGTATTACAAGGTGTCAGTGCCAGTATCCAAGCAGAAGAAAAAGGGGCAACGAAAAGTCGTCAATCTTCTAGCCGTGAAGTCAGCATTGACTCTCACCAAGATTCAAACGCATTAGTCATAACGGCTGAACCAGATATGATGCGCTCGCTCGAAGAAGTAATACGTCAGCTAGATGTGCGCCGCGCGCAAGTGTTAGTAGAAGCTATTATTGTAGAAGTATTTGAAGGTGATGGCACCACATTAGGTGTGCAATGGGCCAATGAAAGAGGTGGTGGTACACAATTTAATAATGGTGTAGTAGGCATAGGTTCGCTCGCCGTTGGTGTTAATCAAGCACAAGACAAAGTACTTGTAGATTCCATTACTACTACTTCTAATGGTGATACGGTCGTCGTACCTACTGAAAAATCTCAACTCGGTGATTTGTCTAGCTTAGCTTCTTTGCTTGGTGGCGTTAATGGCCTTTTACTTGGTGGCGTAAAAGATGGCTGGGGCGCTGTACTTCAGGCAGTCAGTACTGATACTAATTCGAATCTTCTCGCTACTCCTCACCTTACTACTATGGATAATGAGGAAGCCTTTTTTATAGTGGGTCAAGAAGTGCCCATTATTACTGGTTCAACAACAGGTTCAAGTAACTCTAATCCTTTTCAGTCCGTCGACCGTCAAGAAGTAGGCATAAAGTTAAAGGTGACCCCACAAATTAATGAGGGTGACGCGGTGCAACTGCTGATTGAGCAAGAAGTGTCAAGCGTAAGCGGTGCAACGTCAGTTGATGTTATTATTAATAAACGTGAAATTAAAACCTCTGTCATCGTAGACGATGGCGGCACGATAGTATTGGGTGGATTAATCGATGATGCGGTACAAGAAAGTGTCTCTAAGGTTCCTATATTAGGAGATATCCCGATTCTGGGAAACTTATTTAAGTCAACATCGACTAGTGTAAGCAAGCGTAATTTAATGGTGTTTATTCGCCCCACCATTATACGTGATGGCGTAACCATGAATGAAATTAGTCATAAGAAGTATCAATATATTCGAGCACAACAATTGAAACGCCAAGCCGATGGCATTCCATTGATGCCAAATATTGAAGGGCCGACTTTACCAAAGTGGGATGACAAACTTAGCTTACCACCGTCATTTGAAGACTATATTATGAAAAAAGACCAAGATAAGGATAGCGACTAGTCATGCCAGCTGCCCACCTAAGCGCTGTGGATGCTGAAGAACAAGCATTGATAGAGTCAGGCACTGATCTAGATATGCCTGTTGACGAGCCCGAGCACAAACAATTGGCTTTTAGCTTCGCTAAACGTCATCAAGTATTACTGGATACAGGCGAAAAACCGGCTATTTTGTATCATACACAAGATACTAAATTTCATGTGTTTGCTGAAGTTAGACGTTTTTTAGGTGCTGAATTTAGACTTAAAGAAATTGAATTTGATAAGTTTGAGTCCCTTTTAACCAATGCTTTCCAACGTGATTCATCCGCAGCTAAGCAGTTAATGGAAGACATAGGCAATGAAAGTGATTTATTTAGTCTCGCAGAAGATTTACCCAACACCGAAGACTTATTAGAAAGCGAAGATGACGCACCCATTATCAAGCTCATCAACGCCATGTTGGGGGAAGCTATCAAGGAAGGCGCGTCAGATATTCATATCGAAACCTTCGAAACCCAGCTTTTAGTGCGTTTTAGAGTAGACGGGGTGTTACGTGAAATTTTACGTCCAAACCGTAAAATGGCCTCGATGTTGGTATCCCGCATCAAAGTGATGTCTAAAATGGACATCGCCGAAAAACGTGTGCCTCAGGATGGCCGTATTACCTTGCGTATTGCAGGTAGAGCAGTTGACGTGAGGGTATCTACCATGCCTTCCAGCCATGGCGAACGTGTAGTATTACGTTTACTTGATAAAAATAACGTACGCCTAAATTTGCAAGACTTAGGCATGACCAAAACCAATCGTGGTTTCTTTTCTACATTAGTGCATAAACCTCACGGTATTATCTTAGTCACAGGCCCAACAGGTTCAGGTAAATCGACAACCTTGTATGCGGGCCTAAGTGAAATTAATTCAAAAGACCGCAATATTTTAACGGTTGAAGATCCGATTGAATTTGACTTGCAGGGCATCGGTCAGACACAGGTTAATACTAAGGTCGATATGACTTTTGCACGTGGGCTGAGGGCGATATTACGTCAAGATCCTGATGTCGTCATGGTCGGTGAAATTCGTGATTTAGAAACGGCAAAAATCAGTGTGCAAGCCAGTTTGACTGGTCACTTAGTGATGTCAACTTTACACACCAACACTGCAGCAGGTGCCATCACCCGCTTGGAAGATATGGGCATCGAACCTTTCTTATTATCTTCTAGTTTGTTGGCAGTTTTGTCCCAACGATTGGTTCGTACTTTATGCCCAGATTGTAAAACCCCACATATACCGAGCGAACAAGAATGTGTGGTGTTAGGTATAAAAATAGCCAATATATCTAATCACTCTACTTACTCACCCAAGGGCTGCGCTGCTTGTAATCAAACTGGTTACAGAGGCAGAACGGGTATTCATGAGTTATTAGTGGTCGACGAGGGCATACGAGAACTGATCCATACTGGCCATGGTGAGCAAGCGATTGAAAAGTATATTCGACAAAACACACCAAGTATTCGTGATGATGGCTGTGGCAAAGTATTGTTAGGTATTACCTCACTTGAAGAAGTGTTGCGAGTGACAAAGGAAGATTAAATGGCTGCTTATGCATATCAAGCCATGGACAAAAGTGGCAAAAACAAAAATGGTGTTCTAGAGGGCGATAACCCAAGGCAAATACGTCAACAATTGCGCGAAAAAGGGCTAATACCCATGCAAGTTGACCAAGTAGCTGAAAAAGAGCGTAAGTCACAAGCCGGATTCAATGTATTTAAAAATACCATTTCAGTTTCAGATTTATCGCTTCTGACTCGTCAGCTATCAACGCTGGTTGAAGCTTCATTGCCTATCGAAGAGGCCTTGTTTGCGGTTGCAGAACAATGCGAAAAATCGCGCCAAAAAAATATGATGATGGCAGTACGTAGCAAGGTAGTTGAAGGTCACACATTAGCTGACGCCATGGCCGAATTCCCCCATATATTTGATGATTTGTTTCGCGCTATGGTAGCCGCAGGTGAAAAATCTGGTCACCTTGATACAGTACTGAATCGCCTAGCTGATTACACCGAAAAGCGTCAACAGACTAAGAGTCAAATAACACAGGCCATGGTTTATCCTAGCATTATGATGTTTTTTGCATTCGCTATAATCATATTACTGTTGACCGTTGTAGTACCCAAAATTGTTGGTCAGTTTCAGAATATGGGCCAAGATCTTCCTACAATCACTCAGATATTGATTGATGTCAGTGAATTTTTACAAGCCTATGGATTAGCGCTAGGCATTTTGATAGTGATAGTGTTTGTCATAATTAATCGCGTGTTGCAAAAGCCTGTCATGAAAAAACGTTATCATAAACTGATTCTCGTTTTACCTCTTGTTGGTAAATTATCACGGGGTATGAACACCGCAAGATTTGCTCGCACATTAAGCATTTTAACTTCAAGCGCTGTACCACTGTTAGAAAGTATGCGTATTGCCAGTGAAGTACTTGAAAATTTACAGATAAGAGCAGCGGTCAATACTGCTGC
This sequence comes from uncultured Paraglaciecola sp., assembly GCF_913058035.1. Lineage (GTDB taxonomy): Bacteria > Pseudomonadota > Gammaproteobacteria > Enterobacterales > Alteromonadaceae > Paraglaciecola. The sequence continues at coordinate 7,217 of NZ_CAJXPA010000012.1, forward strand.
AGGTTTTGTAAAAGAAGGCTCAAGTTTGCGAGCATCACTTGAACAAACAAAAGTGTTTCCACCGATGATGATGCATATGATCGCATCAGGTGAACGTAGTGGTGAATTACAACAAATGCTGGGTCGCGCAGCGGACAATCAAGACAGACAATTTGAGTCTTTAGTAGGCGTATCACTAAAAGTATTCGAACCAATTTTAATCGTGACTATGGCAACTGTTGTACTATTTATTGTACTAGCGATCCTACAACCTATTATGGCTTTAAACTCTATGGTGAATATCTAATGAAACGACATGATTCTACAAAAAAAAATAAGAGCAGAATTAAGGGATTCACCCTAATAGAAGTTATGGTGGTATTGCTTATAATCGGCATTATGGCTGGTATGATTGCACCACAAATTTTAGGTAGTCAGGAGGAAGCACAGTTAAAGACAGCTGCCATTGATATTCAAAGCCTAGAAAATGCATTGACTCAGTATAAACTTAGTAACAATGTATTTCCCACGTCAGAACAAGGTTTGGAAGCTTTGGTCAGTGAGCCTACAGTTGACCCCATACCGCGCAATTACAGAACAAACGGCTATATCACGCGTCTACCAAATGACCCTTGGAATAATCCATACCAGTTACTAAGTCCAGGTGAACTTGGTCAAATTGACATTTTTTCTAATGGCCCAGATGGGCAGCCAGGTACCGAAGATGACATTGGTAACTGGAATCTAAACGACTATTTGAACTAATTAGATTGATGACCCGTTAGAATGAAATCTCACCGCTCAACATTCTCTAAATGTACTGGTTTTACTCTACTTGAGGTGATGCTGGTATTACTTATTATGGGATTGGCGACAGGTGCAGTGGTACTCAGCTATAATGGCGAAAACGGTCGAGACATACTCAAAAAACAAACTCTACGTTTACAGGTGGTATTTAATATGGCCTCAGATTACGCCGTACTAAACCAAAGGCAGTTGGGTTTAAGAGTCGAAGATAACAACAACAGCTATTATTTTATGTACCTTGATGAAACTCAAGAATGGCAAAAGCTTGAATTCGATGACACCTTCGCTGAGCATCAACTACCAGAATTTTTCAGTTTGGAATTATTTTTAACAGGCCTACCTTGGGAGACTGATAACAACCTAATCAGCAGCGACATATTTGACGAAAAATTGACAGTGTCCAGAGATGGGGTAGAGATAGGGAACGAGGAGGAGAAAAAAATTAAACCTCCACAGATTTTTATTTTTTCTAGTGGCGAAATCACCCCGTTTTCTATGACATTAGCTTATGAACCAGAGTTTAGTAATGAACTACCCACTTATTTCCGAGTTAATGGACAAGATAGTATACCTCTAACGACCGAAGGGCCTTTAGATGCCCCCTAGAAACTTGAATAAAAAGAAATTCCAATTCGTGTCAGGCATGACATTGCTCGAAGTACTGGTTGCTCTGTTTATTTTCGCTTTGACAGGCACAGCTATTATGAAGGCTGCTAGCGACCATCTGACAGGTGTTGGACAAATTGAAGAAATTACATTTGCTACATGGGTTATCAATAATCGTCTTACTCAACTACACATTGATAACACTTGGCCAATCAAAAACAACTTAAAAGGCGAGCAAGAATTAGCTGGTCGAAGGTGGTATTGGCAACAAAGGGTAAATAAAACGAACGACTCAGACATGGTACAAGTAGAAGTTTCTGTTGGGCTAGACGACCAATATGAAGATACAGTGAGCTCCGCAAGCACCTTTATTGCTAAGCAAACTAAGTCATGAACCGCCAACTCAATAAGCAAAACTATGGTTTTACTTTGATAGAAATATTGGTTGCCATGGCAATCTTTACTGTGATTGGTTTGGCAAGCACTGGTGTACTTACATCGGTAATTAACAGTGACCAACTGTCTTCTGAACGTTTTGAAAGGTTAGAAGAGTTACAAAGAGCAATGCTGACCATAGAGCGTGATATTTTGCAGATCGTACCTCGTGCTGTGCGAATTAACGGAGACCCCGTGGATACCGTAATCTCTGGAGGTGAAGACGTATTTGACAGTGATGCAGATGGTCTTGGTTTTGTTCGCATTGGATGGCATAACCCACAGATGTTACTACCTCGTAGTTCCTTGCAAGCGGTTGGTTACCGTATACAAGAACAACAACTTCAACGTTTATACGGCAATTATGTAGATAACGTGATTGGCTACGAACCCAAAGTAAAAGTCTTATTATTTGGTATTGAAGATTTTCGAGTCAGCTTTTTAACAAAAGCTGAGCAGCTAGAAGAGCCAGAAGAATGGGATGAAGCCTATTCAAGTTCTACATTACCAATAGCAATATCCATTACCATAGTGAGTAAAACCTTTGGTGAAATTCGCCGCGAATTTATGCTGGCTAATGGCTGATGAATCAATCCAAGCAAAATCAACAAGGTGTTGCCTTAATAATAGTCTTGTTAATTGTGGCTATTGTTAGCGTGCTAGCCACAGAAATGGGCGGGCGTTTACAATTACAGATTAAGCGCGCATCTAACATAAAAGAAAATAATCAAGCTTACTGGTATGCGATGGGAGCTGAGCAGTACGCGCGAAAATCCATCAAACAACTAATGGATGAAGATGGTGAAGTCATTCATCTAGAACAACCGTGGAATCAAGAGTTTATCTATCCAATACAAGGTGGTGGCATACAAGCGCAACTAATCGATATGCAAAGCTGCTTTAACCTAAACGCTTTAAAGGTGACTCAACCATCCGTTAATAATAACATCCCTAATGCGAATAACAGTCTCACGTTAATCGAAAAAAAAACCGCTTTTGAACGCTTACTGAGAAGTATAGAACCTGAAATATCAAGCTATAATATCGATATTCTTCGCGACTCGTTAGTTGACTGGTTAGACGAAGACAACAACCCAACACAACTAGGTGCAGAAGATAGCGAATACGAAAGTCGTCAATTTCCATATGTCGCCGCTAATAATTTTATGGTTCATAAGTCAGAGTTACGAATGGTTAATGGTGTTGAAGTTCCTTGGCTAAGAGAATTACTGACACTGGTGTGTGTACTACCCAATGACAATTTATTTAAAATTAATGTAAACACTGTAAGCGAAAAAAATGCTGCTGTTATCTCAGCTGCTACTGGGCTGGATTTATCTGGAGCTAGATCAGTACTTGCCACTCGAGGTGAAAAAGGCTTTCAAACAACGCAAGAGTTTTTGAGCGAACCTAGTATTCAAGCTTTAACATTATCTGCTGAACAAAAAACATGGTTTGATGTAAAAACTTCACATTTTATTTTACACACTAAAACCAAGTACAATAATTCTACATTCGTTATGCAAAGCTTATTTAAAGTCGACGCCAGTAACAATGTCACCGTTATTAGGCGTGAATTTAGTGGTTCTTGATTAACTATTTTTTAATAAGCTGGTTTTTGACGGGCTTTTTTTAATGAAATGGCTTTTAACAAAGAAGCGTTTTTAAACCATAACAACCAAAAAGGTACAAAAACCTTATGGAACAGTTAGTAATACGCCTAGGTGCTAATCCAGATGAATCGATTCATTGGATTGTGTGGTCTAGCCAACAAAACGAAATCATTGCTTCTGGTGAGCTACCCGATGCAACACAATTAGCTACCTTGGCGGATAGGGCTGGTAGAAGACCAATCTGTGCCTTGGTGCCAACCAGTGATGTGTTGCTCAAGTGGGTTGAGTTGCCAGCTAAGGCTGGGCGTAAAGCCTTAGCTGCGATCCCATTTATCTTGGAAGAAGAAATAAGTGGCGATATTTCACAACAATTTTTTGCCCTCGGCCCCAAAGAAGGTAATAACCAAGCTGTAGCCATAGTAAACAAAGCAAAACTACAAAGTTGGTTGAAAATAATCGCAGACGCAGGTTTGACATGCGAGCAACTGATTCCTGATGTTTTAGCATTGCCATTAGTAGATAAGAGCGCATGGTCTGTCTTAGAACTGGGTCAACAAATGTTGGTTCGTAAAGACGAATGGGCAGGTTTACAGGGTGAGAGAGGCTGGCTAATACAAGCTATTAATCATATTGCGCGACAATATACTAAGCAAACAGCACAAACACCTTCGATAAATGATTATTCTGGTATGGATTTAGCTGATCTAAAGCACCTTGATATATCAGTGATGCCTCTTGAGTTACCGATGAAAGTGTTGGCTCAAGGAGTCGCATCAGCGAAATTCAACTTATTACAAGGTGAGTACAAAATTAACAATAAGGTCGCTGGCCAATGGAAAAAATGGCGATTAGCAGCGGTACTGGCTGTTGTTGCTTTGTTTACCAGTCTCATTGATAAAAGCCTAGAGCAGAATCAACTAGTTAACCAACTTACTTCTTTAAAATTACAGGTAAAAAGCGAGTATAAGCGGGCATTTCCTAATGCTGGTGCATATCGTGATCTCAGGACTACCATGGGTCGTCAAATGAAAGCCCTTGAGACAAGTGGTGGAGGCGCGTCGATGTTAATTATGCTGAGTCAGCTTAGACCTGCATTTGAAGAATCAGATGTCAGGCCGCAGACCATGCGTTTTGACAGTAGTCGTGCAGAGCTGCGTATTCAAGCAATCGCAAGTAATTACGACGCCTTAGACAAATTTAAACGCCAAGCAGAAGCCCAGGGGTTTACTGTTGAGCAAGGCTCTATCAACCAAAAAGATAATCAAGTAATCGGCACATTGTTGATAAGGAGTTAATATGGAAAAACTCAAAAGTATGTTTTTACAGCTAAGTGAACGTGAACAACGCTTAGTCACTATTTCAGCAATTTTGGTATTAGTAGCCATATTTTATTGGGGTATCTGGTCACCATTAAACACGTCACTAGATCGAGATAAAACAGCGGTTAAACATCAAACAGAATTACTGACTTGGGTACAAAAAAATGCTAATCGAGCGTTACAACTTCGTAGTGGTGGCGATAGTAAAACTTCGTTTTCAGGCTCTCTTACTCAAGTAGTGAGTCAATCTGCTAACCGTATGAAAATTGCTATATCAAGAATGCAGCCCCAGGGTGAAGAATTACAGGTATGGATAGACCAAGCACCCTTTAATGACGTATTGAGCTGGTTACAATCACTTGAAAAAACAGGCATAAGTATATTAGATATTGATATTGCAGAATCTGGTTTACCTGGGCAAGTTAAAATTCGTCGCTTAAAATTAGGAAAGTTATGAAGTCAGTGCTGAAATGGGGTTCACTATGCCTTGTTGTTTATTTTATATTTTTGATCGTTAAATTACCTGCAGTCCAAGTATTATCAAAAATTCAATTACCTGAAGGCATCAATATAAGCGTCATATCTGGCACTATTTGGAACGGTCATGCACAAAGAGCTCAAATAAATGGGTTACCTGTTAATGACATAAATTGGTCCCTGTCGTTTCTCCCTCTGTTACTAAAGGAAATCAGCGCTGATATCAAAGTAGGTAATTTACGCGATGTGGAACAAATCTCTGTTTCTGGTCACATTAGTTTTTCTGGGCAACGCTTTCAGTCAGAAGATTTGTTGGCTTATGTTCCCGCAAACTTAGCCATAAGCCTACTTCCTTTGCCTATTCCCATTCAAGCTGATGGACGTTTTAAAGTGCAATTAAACAAGGTGGATTACAAAGCAGGTTGCCAAACGTTTAGTGGCAATGGCCAATGGTTAAATGCAAATTTTACTGGTGTAACAGGCATTATAGAGTTAGGTAGTTTCGATGCAGATTTAAGTTGTGAAAATAACAGTATTATATTGAATGTTAAACAACCCAACAGATTTGGCTTAACCGCAAAAACCACAATTCCTGCTAATATGAAATTTACTATCGAGGGCCGCTTTAAACCTGAAGCTAGCTTACCCAGAGAAGTGCATCAAGCTGCACAGTTTTTTGGTAAAGCGGATGCCGATGGTTATTATCCGATTAAGTTTTAAACAGTTTATCCTCATCTGGATCCTTTATGAGATTCAGTTGTTTTACTGGACGTTTAGTTTAACCACTTTATTATAAGTTTAGATTAATTAACAAACGGGTTCGCTACGATCTCATCCAACAAAAAACGATAGTCCTGTATTGATGGAAATTCACTAATCTTTCTAGCTGGTTGACGGCTATCAGGGTTGCTCACTGCCAACAAATGTTTAATACCAAAATCTTGAGCAGCTTTTAATATACCTAAACTGTCATCCACAAAAAGTGTGTGTTCCGGGTTAAAACCAAGTTTTGCTTGAAGCCTTTGCCATAAAACTTGTGATTCTTTGGTGACAGAAAATTCGTGAGTCGATATTAGTTGGTCAATGTGGTTATTTAATTGAGTATGTTCCACTTTTAACGACAAGCTGTCAGGGTGCGCATTAGTCACCAAAATCACATCACGCCCTGAGGCTTTTAAGGCGTCTATAAAAGGTAAACTGTCTTCGCGAATACTGATTAAATGCTCAATCTCGCGCTTGGCCTCAATAATATCGATGTCCAGTTTTTCAGCCCAGAAATCCAAACAATACCAGCTTAAAGTACCCATTACCTGCTGAGTTTCAACAGCCATAATATCTTTGGCAGCTTGTAGTGAAATGCTATGTTTTTCAGATAATCTTTTAGGCACATGTTCTAACCAGAAATGATTGTCGAAGTGCAAGTCTAGTAAGGTGCCATCCATATCGAGCAACACAGTGTGAATATTTTTCCAAGCAAGCTTTGACAAGTAGCATGTCCTCTATTTAACAGGTATATTTGGTCTATAAAGAAATTCATCTAATTTAAGTTATATAAAGTTAATCTTACTTTTAAAAAGACGATATCGGCGGTTATATTAACGTGAAAAATACATGAACAACATAGACAATAAAAAATTACTCCCACAAATCCATTCTCGCAAAATAGTTGCAAAAAGCGGACTGTTTAAAATCGAACAAGTCGATTTAGAATTTTCAAATGGGGAAACGCGTGCTTTTGAGCGCATGGCTGGTAGCGGCAATGGGGCCGTTATGGTAGTGCCGTTTATCAATGATGACGAATTTTTGTTAATAAGAGAATACGCAGCAGGAACCCACACTTACGAACTGGGCTTTCCTAAAGGGTTGATTGACCCAGGTGAAACGGCGGAAGTAGCGGCTAATAGGGAACTAAAAGAAGAAATTGGTTTTGGAACCAAAACATTACGTCTACTACAGAATGTCAGTATGGCACCGGCTTTTTTTGATGCCAAAATGACCATCTTTGTTGCCGAAGATTTATACCCAGAGTTATTGCCAGGTGATGAGCCTGAACCTTTAGAAGTAATTAAATGGTCAATTCAGAATATAGACGCGCTGTTGGCTAAAGATGATTTTATAGAGGCAAGATGTATTGCTGCCTTGTTACTTGCTGAGAAATGGAAAAAGTCACGCTAATGCCAACTAAAGATGCCCAACAACTTTTAGATATAGCAAAAAAAACGGCGATTATGGCTGGTAAAGTAGTATTAGAAATTTACGACAGTGGTGATTTTACTAGTTTTCAAAAAGAAGATAATTCACCTGTCACGTCAGCTGACTTCAAAGCCAATGAAATTATTATGCTGATGTTGCAAAAAGCAACACCAGACATTCCCATTATGTCTGAAGAGACTGAAATAGGGTCGTTAGAAATGCGTCAAACTTGGACACGATATTGGCTTATCGACCCGATTGATGGCACTCAAGAATTTATTGCTCGCAGTGGTGATTTTGCTATTAATATCGCACTGATAGAAAATAATCAGCCTATTCTAGGTGTAATCTACTGGCCCACAGGTGAAACATTGTATTCTGCGTTAAAAGGCCATGGTGCATTTAAGGAATGCCCAGTTGAGAACAAACAAATCTATGTCCGAAGTTTAAAAGCACCTAACGAAGATCCATTAATTATTGCGATTAGTCGCAGACAACCTCGCGAAAAAGTCATATCGAGTTTGAGTGGGGAACGTGTTTATCAAACCTTACCTGCTGGCAGCTGTTCACTTAAAGCTTGCTTTATCGCTGAGGGCAGAGCGGATATATTTTTACGTTTTGGTATAACAGGAGAATGGGATACAGGTGCATCACAATGCATAGTAGTCGAAGCAGGAGGTAAAATTTTGGCACATGATTTTTCTCCTCTAAGCTACAACATGCGTACAAGTGTGATTAATCCAGATTTTTTTATTATGGGCGATCAGAATGTTGATTGGCAAAATATTGTTAAATGCGAATTTGGTAACAACAATCAATCTGTCTAACATCAAAATTTTTACCTAATTGAGTTAACTATGAAATATTTATTACTTCGCACAATTTTGATTACTTCGACCTTGTTTTGTTACACGGCTAACGCACATTGGATGTTAGTTGAGGACAAGTGAAGTATTGTGTCGACTAAAAATTAACATATCAGTGAAGTTCAATAATTTAAGACCCTAAAGATGCATTCAACCCTGAGAGGAAATTACAGGTTGAAATTAGTCTAGCCAGTATTGATTCAAGTATCGGAATACGTGATGCACGTTCGCGAGAAGAGTTGTTTTTGGTGGATACATTGCCTTCTGCTAATTTATCTGCCTAGTTACCAGATAGTGTGTTATCACATGCAAAAGGCCGCTCGATATCGATAATACTTCCAGCCGAATTAAGTGTTATGGGTATCAGAAAAACTATTAATGTAACTGTTCAGGTCGCACATAAAACTGACAATGGCATAGGCGCTATTAGCACCCAGCCAGTATAAATATTTACCGCTTATTTTGGGTTAACTTCTGGGATTATAATATTACAAAAGCTAGCAGGACATAATAGTGTTGTGCTAACAGTGCCGGTCAACTTTAACTTAGTATTCTTGGCTCACTAAAATTACTAATTACAGTTGCTGTTGAGCCTCTGACAATTCAAAATCCCCTAGCTGTTGCTTAGGGATGATATTCACAGTTTCATGCAGTTCAGAATAAACTAGAAGCACATCACCTATCGCTAACTGTGCAGATACTTGCTGTACTTTATCCGCCAGCGATACATCAGCCTCACCGTACTCGGTGCCTTCACGGAGTACAAAGCCCTCAATAATGTTCATTAAGGTTTCTTCGGTCAAATCTGTAATAGGTATAATCATTTTAGCTCAACAGTAGATAAGTGTTCAGAATTGTAAGCGATGAACGGCTTAAAGAAGGTATTTGCTCTTTGTTGCATCCAAATCTTGGGTCGCCATGGTGTACCTTGCATAAAACCTACATGTCCACCTTTCTCACTTACTTCGAGGCATACACTCGGTGATAAAAGAACGGCATCAGGCACTATGCTGCTGTGCATAAAAGGATCATCTTTGGCGTGTATAACTAAAGTGGGCGTGGCGATACCTTTAATAAAGTGTTGTGAACTACATTTTTGATAATAATCATCAGCATCCTCAAAACCGTGTAATGGCGCTGTGATATGTTGATCAAAATCTCGAAAGTCTCTAAATTGTTTGATCTGTGATTCCGACACTTTTATTAACTTACTGTAATCCATATTGCGCATCTTAATCAGCAGATTGCTAACCATACTTTTTAGCAAGTAAGCTTGATAAACCCTCGAAAATCCTTGGTTAATACTAATTGCACACAAAGCCAAGTTGAACGGTGTAGACACAGCCATTGCTGCTTTTACGATTTGTTGTTTAGGTTGTTCACTCAGGAGTTTAAGTAACATGTTAGCGCCAAGAGAGAAACCCATCGCTGCTTTACGCGTTTCAGGGAATTTATGCTCAAGCCAATTCAAAAAGTACCAAGCATCCTGAGTCTCACCTGAGTGGTAGGCTCTAGGTGTAGCATTATGCTCACCGCCACAGCCACGAAAATGCATCAATACAACGGCATAACCTTGTCTGACGAAGTTTGCCGCCATATCGTTGATATAATGTGAACGAATAGAACCTTCTAAACCATGAAACAAAGCAATAATGCCCGAGGATTTTTTTACATCACCAGCCCAGATTAAATTAACAAAATCGCCATCAGGTAAAACTAATTTTTCCTTACGGTAATCAAGCTTGGCTCGTTTTTGTATAAAACGCGGGAAGATGGTTTGTACATGTCTATTTTTTGCCCACCAAGGTGGCCTAAAGTCACTTTTGACTATTTCACCATAACGGACATTTTGACTAATTTGGGACTCAGAATACATCAACAAAAAATCTCGATTTATCATTAAATATGAGTATATCAATTGATTGAAAACATAAAAATCTCTTTTGATGGTATACATTAAGAAAAAGGACCAGCACTTTTTATCAGAGGAACAAACATGAAAAAGAAGACGAGATTAGTCATTTAGCTAAGGTGACATTTAATAAGACTCGTCTAATCAAAAAAACTGAGTAACCACTGCATATATAACGACTTATCAAAGACATCATTTGCGCTTCTCGTTGATTCAATTATTCATTTTTGTGAACATTGTATGAGTAAAGTAATTGTATGCCTCACTTAAAGCGTTAGAAGCAGAAGCAATTTACATTATGCGAGAAGTCGCTGCGAGTTTTGAAAGCCCGTGTATGTTTTACTCGATTGGTAAAGACTCCACGATGATGCGGCATAAAGCACAGAAGGCGTTTGCTCCAGATAAAGTCCCCTTTACTATTTTCATGAAAATACCACTTGAGGGTTTCGATAAATGGGTGTATCTCGCAATAAACTTTGTGACGAGCTTTAGATGTGTTTGAGTTTGAGTTTGAGTTTGAGTTTGATGCAGCATCAGGCGTTGCCTGACGTGATGAAGAAAAATCACGTGTTAAAGAACGAATATTCACGGTAAGAAGTGCTGACCATCAATGGGACCCAAAGTAACAACGTCCTGAACCATTGTCGCTGTACAAAACTCAAATAAATAAGGGTGAATCGGTGCGTGTGTTTTCATTTTCAAGCTAGACCGAGCTTGATGTTTGGCTCTACATCCTTTAAGAAAGAATCGACATCGTACTATTATATTTTGCTGACAAACGTATGAGCTGAATAGACGAAGAAAGCGGGCAAATACTTGATTTAGACGACGATAGGATGTTGCCAGATTTAAACAAAAAAGAAAAATCCACATTGAAAGAACACTGGGTACGTCTTGGACATTATGTTACTACCCACAAGCGCGGGCATTATTAAGTAAAACGACAACTCTATAAGGAGTTGCGACGGAAATGCTATTTAGCAAAAACAGCGAACAAAAAGGTCGCTTATTAGACAAATATCAGACTGATTCAATGGATAAAAAATGCGCGAAGGTTACTTCTAACGACTCTACAAACAACAAAGCAACAAAGTTAAACCTAAACATCATCACTATCAGTCAATTTATTAGCGTTCTTAACCACTGTGCCACCTAAATTGGCTAAGTGGTTAATTACTGGCTGAGTCTTCAAAACTCAACAGACGTACTCAAAAATAGTTATGTTAATCAGCACTTTCTTGCTCAAATTCCTGCTGTTTAGTTTCTAACTGTTCTTGGGCATCTAGCCATTGCATTTCTGTATCTTCAAGACTTGACTTCAATGTAGCTTGGTCGGCTAATATTTGTTTAAGATGTGGTTTATTTTCAGCGCTATAGATCTTTGTATCACTTAGTTTTTCCTCTAATAATTGTAACTTTTTATGAGAATCCGCCATGCTTTTTTCGTGCTGTTCAATTGCTTTTCTTAGAGGCTTTGTTGCTTGCCTGAATTCTGCTTCTAAACGTTTATTGTTTTTACGATCAGGTTTAACACTGGTTTTATCGCCTGTTGTGTTAGTAGCTTTATCACCTTTGAGGATCCAGTCTTTGTAATCATCTAAATCACCATCAAAGGCTTGCACTTGCTTTGAATCCACTAGATAAAAGTCATCACAAACCGATGTCAATAAAAATCTATCATGTGATATCAATACCATGGCACCTTCAAAGCCTTGCAGCGCGATATTCAGTGCATGCCGCATATCTAGATCTAAGTGGTTGGTGGGCTCATCAAGCAACAATAAATTAGGTTTTTGGTAAACAGTTAAAGCCAATACTAAACGAGCTTTTTCGCCTCCGGACATAGGCGCGACTTTGCTTAACGCATTATCACCACGAAACCCAAAACCACCTAAATAATCTCTGAGGCTTTGCTCAGTGGCTTTTTTATCTAGTCTTTGCAAATGGGCTATGGGTGAATCATCGCCGCGTAAAAACTCTAACTGATGTTGTGCAAAATAACCTATACGTAAACCCGCAGATGTTTCATATAAGCCTTCCATGGGCGACATTTCACCTGCTAATAATTTGATTAAAGTCGATTTACCTGCGCCGTTTTTACCTAATAAGCCAATACGACTGCCCGGTACAAGATTAAGGTGCAGTTTTTCTAAAATAATGGTGCTGTCGTAGCCCACCTTCACTTGCTCCATTTTTATTAATGGATTAGGTAATTTAGGCGGAGTGAAAAATTTGAAACTAAATTCAGAGGCCGCCATTACCGGTAGTAAATCTTCCATCTTTGCCAACTGTTTAACACGGCTTTGTGCCTGTTTAGCTTTGCTAGCTTTTGCACCAAATCGATTGATAAACGACTCTAAATGGGCAATTTGATCTTGCTGCTTTGAATATTGTAGACTTTTTAAACGTAAGCGTTCAGCGCGTTGTTTTTCATAAGCATCGTAGTTACCCGTATAACTAATAAGTTGCTGCGATTCAACACTGATGATTTCATTCACTGTGCTGTCCAAAAAAGACTTATCGTGAGAGATCAACATTAAGGTTCCCGTATAACGCTGCAGCCATTTTTCTAACCAAATCACCGCATCAAGGTCAAGGTGGTTAGTAGGTTCATCTAATAACAACAAATCAGAGCGACATAGCAATGCCTGGGCTAAATTCAAACGCATTCGCCATCCACCAGAAAAAGCAGAAACGGGGTTTTTCATTACATCATTGACAAAACCTAAACCCGCTAAAATAGTCGAGGCACGGGCATCAATATCATATGCGCCAACCTGTTCTAACAAGCCATGTAAATGAGCAATTTGTTCACCATTGTGCTCTTGTTCTGCATCGATCAATTGTTTTTGAAGTTTTCTGTAATGTTTGTCTCCATCAATCACATAATCGATTGCAGAGCGTTCAACAGCAGGCGTTTCTTGTTCAACTGAGATAATTTGCCAATTTTTAGGAATATTAAAATCCCCCTGCTCGGTGTGTAACTCACCCTTTATCAAAGCAAACAATGTGGACTTACCACAACCGTTGGCACCAATCAGGCCTGCTTTATGGCCAGGGTAAACGACAGCATTGGCATCTCGCAGCAATACCTTACTGCCACGCATTAACGAAACATCTGAAAATTGGATCATGGAAACCTGTTATGAACTTTTTAGCTATCTCAACCGTTAGTTTGTACTTAGTGACACAAAATCTAATACGAGATAACACTCAAATTTGAATGGGAGTATCATATCAAGATGAGCAACCGAAAATATGTCTTAAACCATGGTTAACAAAATTAAAAAAAGATTCGTCGCAGGAGCAAACTGCCCAAAATGTCGTGCACTTGATACAATCATGCTTTACTTTGAAAATAATGTTGAAAAACTGGAATGTGTAAAGTGCCATTATTCAGAGTCTCAAACAGATAAAAAAGTGGCTAAGGCCTCACGAGCAAGTTCAAATGTAATTGGAGTGTTTAAGCCAGATTGAATTATTAATCGCTGCACATCGATCTAATAGATGAATAATTCAAGAATAGTGTTTATTCATCTATTTTATTGATGTGTCACCGTAGGCAGTTTACATATGGTGAATTTTTTATGGATGCACCTACAATTAATAAGTTTCAAAACGACCCTAAATAACACCTATTCGTCCCAACTGGTTCTAGAATCAACTCAAATGAGAGTCTTTTATTCCTTAAATCATCGTTGACACATTAAAACATCTGCTTAGGCAGCAATATTTAACAAGCAACCTCGTTCCTTCTAAATTTCAAATAGTTGTACTGTTTAAAGTTCTGAGTTGCTAAGAACCTCTCGGCGTGTCATATCAATACTAAATCTTTTATATTCGACTAGTAGTGTGGTGGTGGCATTTCCTCTTTTTCAGACGCCATATTACTGGGTTCGATAGCACTAATTTTTGATACCAATTGTTTAACTTGATATTGCAAGTCATCCATTTGTTTTTGCTGTTCAATCAATGCCTGGTTAAGGCTTTCAATGGTGTCTTCTTGAAAAGACAGTTTCATTTGTAATTGTTCGATATCCGTTTGTACTGTACTCATTAATTTTCTATCTTCCACTTTTCTAGTAAACCATTGCTACTTTCTGAAATAATTTCGCTATCACCAATAAAACCGACAGCATGCACAACCGCCGATGCAGGTCTGCTACCCTCACGAGCTGAAACCTTCCACTCATTTAACTCTTCACCTGTTTTCACATCCCAGCGATTAATTCTTCTAGATGGCGAACCGGTTAGTAAATAATTACCATCATCCGAAAAAACGGCTGTAGTGAATATCCTTTGTCTTGCTGAATATTGTAGATTACTGATTTCCTTACCAGTCACTAAGTCCCATATCCTCGCATCTCGCTTACTATCAGCGGTAAATGCATAACGCCCTTTATCATCTAGCGATACCTTTGTAACTCGACTAGGATGGTCGAATTTAAATATAACTTGACCTGTGCGGGTATCCCACAAATAAGCTAAATAGTCATTACCGCCTGTTAGTGCATAAAAACCATTAGGAGAGATATCCAAGCTGTTTATTTTTTCTTTATGTCCTAAAAACTCTAATCGCCTGCCTGTTTTAGGCTCAAAAAACATCACTTTACCACTACCGCGGCCAACCAAAATACCTCGCCCTTGATTTGAAACTGCGATGTCTCGAATACTTGTCTCGTCAATTCGCCAAAAACCTTCTGGCTCGCCGACATCTAAATTCCATAATGCAAATGCTTCTCTATCAGATGTCACAACATATGAATTATCAAAGGCAATATGAATATTTGTCACTGAATTGCTACCGTCATCTTGATGTCGCCACACGTATTGCTTTTTATTAGTACTTAAATCCCATACAGTAATGCCATTTACAATGGTAGATACAACTGCAATCGTATTGTCTGCAGATATGTGGGACGCATGTGTCCCTCCGTCAGCATGGCGAAATGAACTAACAGGCACATTACTTGACCCATCGCAGCCCATAAATCCAATGGTACTTAGCAAAATTACAACATAGACAATCTTAATGCGTTTATTCAATGGGTTTCTCTTCGATTCAATCGTGTCTAGTATATGCGTTTGCCCACCAATCACATACTGCTAGTTGGTGAATTATAATGAAAAAGACCTCAATCACTGTTTGGATTACCTCTGTGGAAATCTTAATTGCCTGTTTGACCACTTCCTATTGATCCCATGAAAGTTGAGACGTTAACCTTCAGTACACAGTAACAATCTCATGCTATGGGCGCCAGTTTGGGCCAGATTGTTGAAAACAAAGTAACGAATCAAAAAAATGGGTATCAAATACAACCAAAATTTATTGGTTAAAAGTTTTATTGCTGCCATACAAGGTCAGCCATAACTCGATAATATAGGAATACAATCAATCACCCGTAAAGTCGAAAGTCTTGTACGAGAGAAACAAGACAAGTTAAGAGCTCAGATGAATGATGAAAATAAAGCCAAGGGTTCAGAGTTTTTAAGAAATGATGTTGGACATGTTGCCATTTTTATCACAGATTCAGATTTACAGTACTAGGTGTTAAAAAATGGTGCTGCTAACAGACCTAAATCGACTGACATAGTCAAATAAACTACTTTGGAATGTTAATAGATGAAACAGAAATTGATTCTTATTTCGCACGTAACAAGTAAGCAAGTTTTCCTTTAAATCAGGTTATTAATGTTTGGACTGAAGGCCAACAGCTCATGGGCGTGGGTGCAAAATATAAGTTTTATGTTTTCTCAATTCTTCCTTATGCAGCTCGTTCAACATGTGAAGTCACTAGTCACTCAATGCTTATTTTTGAAGTAGAATTACTAGAAATAATCAAAATAGATAATGCTGTAAAAAATAGGAATGGTCAGTTGTCGACGGCCAATAAAAAACCGAACACGTTACCGTGTTCGGTTTAACTCTGTTATTTTTACTAATCAGCTATTTCCGTGCTGAACCTTATTCCTTCACTATTTACCCTTCTAAAGGGTAATTTATCCCAAATTAATTGGGTAATTTAAGCTGTAATTTTTTGTCATTTCGACTAAATACTGTTTCAACTTTATGTGTTTGGATGTCGATATTTACCTCAAATCAATTGTTGCCAAGTTTATAGGTAGTATGACTTGCTATTGCTATTTCAGTTGGTTTTACAAAGGGCGAAAAAAAGGGCAACTCTCTTTAACGCTAGGTTCCACAAAGTGTTTTTCTGATTAGGTTAGCAAAGGTCTTTAATTAAAAACCTATCTCACTTTGATTAATATTAACTATAGTAGATAACTGTTCTTTTACACGCCTAAAATTGATTTTTACTTGTAATGAATTGTGCTAAAAAAATAGTTTTTATTACCTCTTAGTGTTCGAATTAGTGTTCGAATTAGTGTTCGAAATTTCTCTTCATCGTTTTCTAATTTTCGGTCACGGCTGCCGTCAGTTTTTAATCAAAAACATTATTTTTTTAAATGATTTAGGTTTCTCAAGGTCCACTAATGATGATAAACAGTGGCAATGCCCATTTTAATATAAAAAAACGCCTGATTTAGAAATAGTTACTTTGGTAAAAGCTTGAGAAAATTTATACTTATCATATTAAAATAATACGCTGAGTAAGATTTAAGGTTGAAAACAAAGTTAATAACATCTGAAGGCTATAAAAAACTTTATGATGAGCATGAATATTTATGGATGAAAAAACGCCCTGAAATTACAAAAATTGTCAGCTGGGCTGCGAGTCTTGGAGATAGATCTGAGAACGCAGACTATACTTACAATAAGCGTTTATTACGGCAAATAGATAGACGTGTTAGATTCCTTAGGAAATTGCTTCCAGAACTTCAAGTGGTACATCATTCGCCTGCACAAGACGGCAAAGTGTTTTTTGGAGCTTGGGTAGAAATTGAAAATACCGATGGTGAAATGAAGTGTTTTAGAATTGTTGGCCCAGAAGAAATTTACGGAGAAGATAAAAACTTTATATCTGTCGATTCGCCAATGGCAAGAGCCCTAATTAAAAAATGTGTAGGTGATGTTTTTACTGTCATAACACCAAACGGTAAAAATGAGTGGTTTATAAATTCAATCAAGTACAAAGATGCCTTCGAGAAATAATAACTCACTTTTCAGTATTTGGTTTTCCAAATCGACCTATTAGCGTTTATCCCAATAAACTGTCAATAGATACGAAAAGTGTAAAATTTTAAGTACCTTGCTTTGATGTTCAAGCATAATCGATTTTTGCTCTGATTATGCAAAAAATTAAATAAGCCTCCATCTAAATATGAAGGGGTAATCTGGATATATAGCCTTATAAAATTTTCATTAGCTTAATATTGTCACTTTTATTCATCTAACGCTGGTAATTTCTCTCTCGCACCCCTATATAGATGGCTGGATTTAAATGAATCATATACAAGGCCTTCGATGATGATAGTGGAAAAAATTGCGCATGAGTTGCAAGTACAAGCGCAACAAGTTCAAGCTGCGGTAAAGTTACTAGACGAGGGGTCGACAGTTCCTTTTATTGCTCGCTATCGAAAAGAAGTCACCAATGGTCTAGATGACATAGCGTTAAGAAAATTAGAACAACGCTTAACTTATTTGCGTGTTTTAGAAGACAGACGAAAAGTTATTATCAAATCAATTGAGGAGCAAAAAAAAATGACTCCTCAATTAAAGACAAGCTTGCTTAGTGCAGAAAACAAAACCGAACTAGAAGATTTATATCTGCCGTTTAAACCCAAACGCAGAACTAAAGGCCAAATCGCCATTGAATCTGGGCTTGAACCTTTAGCCAGTGCTCTATTTAATGATCCACAGCTCTCCCCTGAATCTGAAGCTCAGGCATTCGTAAAAGAAAATAGTGATGTGCCAGACGTTAAGTCAGCCTTAGATGGCGCAAAGTACATTCTTATGGAAAGATTTGCTGAAGATGCGAGCTTGCTGCAAAAAATCCGTCAACATTTAAACAATCATGCCCACATTAAAAGCCAAGTTATAATTGGTAAAGAAGTTGAAGGCAGTAAGTACAAAGATTACTTTTCACATTCCGAACTATTGAAAAAAGTACCTTCACACAGGTCACTTGCGATGTTTAGAGGCAGAAATGAAAAGTTTCTGCAAGTCTGCCTAGATGCTGATCCAGAAAAAGATAACAGTGATAAAAGCTCATATTGTGAGCAAATCATCATCGAACACTTTAATATCAAGTTTGCCAATAGACCCGCAGACAAGTGGTTAGCGTCGGTGGTGCAATGGACATGGCGGGTAAAAACTTTGCTGCATATGGAAAACGAATTATTTGGCGCGGTGCGTGAACAAGCTGAACAAGATGCAATTAACGTATTTGCTAAAAATCTAAATGATTTGTTAATGGCGGCACCGGCTGGCCCTAAAGTCACGATGGGTTTAGACCCAGGTTTACGTACAGGTGTAAAAATAGCGATCGTAGACCCAACAGGAAAGGTCTTAGCTACTTCAACTATTTTCCCCCATGTGCCCCAGAATCAGTGGGATAAATCACTTCGCACTATTGCCAATTTATGTAAACAACACAAAGTACAACTTATTAGTATTGGTAATGGCACTGGCTCAAGAGAAACCGATAAGCTTGTGGGCGAGATGACTAAAGTCAACCCAGACCTGTCAGTGAGTAAGATTATAGTCAGCGAAGCAGGAGCCTCGGTTTATTCTGCATCAGAACTTGCTTCAAACGAATTACCAGCGATGGATGTTTCATTACGTGGAGCTGTTTCTATCGCCAGACGACTACAGGACCCTTTAGCAGAGTTAGTCAAAATTGAACCTAAAGCCATAGGTGTAGGACAATATCAGCATGATGTCAGCCAGAGCAACCTAGGAAAGTCACTGGGTACTGTGATAGAGGACTGCGTAAATGCTGTGGGAGTGGATATCAACACAGCATCAGGTGCATTATTGAGTCACGTGTCAGGTCTGAATCGTACTTTAGCTAATAATATTGTTAACTATCGAAACACACACGGTGCATTCAAATGCCGTAAAACCTTACTCGATGTTGAACGCCTAGGACCAAAAGCTTACGAGCAAGCAGCAGGCTTTTTACGGATTATGGGGGGAGAAAACCCACTTGATGCATCAGCTGTGCACCCTGAATCCTACCCAGTGGTTAATTCGATTATCGAATATACCTGTACTGCAATGAACGACATTGTTGGCAACACCGAAGTGCTAAAAAAACTTACTCCTGAAGACTTCGTCACTGACTTGTTTGGTTTGCCCACAATCACAGATATCATTAGCGAGCTTGATAAACCCGGTCGAGATCCTCGCCCAGAATTTAAAACTGCTAACTTTAAAGATGATGTGCAGTCTCTAAAAGATCTCAAAGTCGGTATGATTTTAGAAGGTGTAGTGAGTAACGTTGCCAACTTCGGCGCTTTTATTGATGTAGGTGTGCATCAAGACGGGCTTTTACATATTAGCGCAATGACTGACAAGTTTATTTCGGACCCTAGAGATATTGTCAAAACAGGTGATATTGTTAAAGTGAAAGTAATGGAAGTAGATGTTGAAAGAAAACGTGTGTCCTTCACTATGCGAATGGGCGATACAACTAATCAAGAAGCAAAACCATCATTACAAAAAAATCATATGGAAAAAAAGCCCTCTAATCGGCCTGCAAAAGACAATCGGCAACAGTCTAAGCCTAATCAGTCGAATCAAATGATGGGCAACGCTTTTGCTGATGCTTTTTCCAAAGCAAAGAAATAATGACTTCTAACTATCCCTAAAACTAACAAGCCCTCTTTTGAGGGCTTGTTTCATTATGATGTACTTATAACACCAGACTTAAGCAGATTGCTGTACTACTTCAGAACGAGGATTAGTCACTTGTTGATAAAAATTTTGAATCACTGACACCCTGCGAATAATTTCTAAGTCTCTGTTTGCTAAAAACTGACTCGCATCATGCAAGTCAAGCTCAGTACCAATAACGCTTTGCTCATCAACTTCTGACTTACCGATATCTAGTAAACGAGTTGGTATACCGATATCTAAGGCATCAACAATGTCATCAAACGAAGGTGTTTCTCCATCAACAGAATTCTGTTGCGCTTTTACAATTTTATCACTGGCTATTTCAGCGCTTGCTTCAAGGGCTATTTGAGTTGCTTCGGTCGCTACTCTTAAATCTTGCACGCTGGGTTTTGCGGGGGCCAAGGCCGCAGCTTTAACTTGCTCCGCCTTACGTAGTGTTTCCTGTGGTGTAGCAGCCTTTGATATATCTATTGAAACCTCGCCACTGACCGCATATCGTCTGCCATCAGGTCCTCTTTCATATTCGTATTCAGGTGAGCTTGCATATTGACCACCCAAGGAGGCATGAGCTTGCTCATGCGCCCGGACTTCAGCATCTCTTTGTTGCAGCTCTGTCAGTTGCTGTTGCTCAGCTTGTTGTTGCTGTTGCTGGTCTTCAGCATTTTCTTTACCCTCACTGGCATCTTGCCCATTGTCTTGAGCTGAATCATTTTGTGTATTGAGCTGTTGAGCCGTTTGAAAAGTGGGCTTTTCGTAAGTGAGTGGTTGAGGTACTTGGCCAGGTGTCTTAAGCTTATCTGCTTCAGGACCTACACTTGTCTCAGCCGATGACTTCTCATTAGATGCTAGTTGTGGCACAGTCTCGCGCTGAGAGTTATCCCTGCGCACCGCTTCCGTATTAACAGTACCAGTGTTAAATATTACAGGGGGAGAAACGGGGAGAAGAATATTCATAGTATTTATTGCCTAAAAACTAGGCCAGAATATCTAGGATAGTGCCAACAGTATCACTAGCGGTATCAACTACTTTTGTAGAAGCTTGAGCATTGGTCAGATTCACTGATAAGCCTACTAGGTTAGATGTAATCCCATCAATTGCTTCTGGAAGTAATTTTTTGATTGAACTGAGCTGCGTAAGTGTAGCATTTGCTAAAAACTCTTGAGGATCGCTATTCGGTAGGGTAAAAGCCGATAAGCCGGCCAAATTCGATGTATTTTGGGTGAGCCCTTGAGATGCTCTTTGAATGCCTATGGTGCCACTTAATATGGCGGAATTCATATTGTTATTGATATTCACTGTAATCTCCACAACTTAACCTCTCATGTTCAATTATTAACCATCTTTAGGTTTTTTTAAAGCTTTAACTTGTTATTAGTATTAAATCAGCACTTTTATTAAACGTTTCGCAAAAAACTCTGTATCTGAAATGAAAGGAGCATGGGATGCATCACTGATAACCTCCAACGTCACCTTAGAATTAAGATACTGCATCTGCGGGGCTAATTTGTCTGGCACTAAAGTATCTAAGCGACCTAAAAACATATGACATGGTATTAACAGTGTTTTAAATTGCTCACGTAAATCAATGTTTTGTAACATATCTAAGCCTGCAGATAATGCGATGGGTGATGGAGGTGGGAATTGTTGCACCGCTTGCTTGATTGTATTTGTATCTTGCTTGGCGTTTACACTACCCATTGCTTGGATCGCCAAGAAGCGTTGCAGCGTTTTAGTAAAATCTAGCGACAGTTGCTGAGTAAAAAAATCTAATACTTTAGTTTCAATTCCAGGCCAATCGGTACTCTTAGAAAATTTTGGACTAGAACAAATTAACACGAGTTGTTTAAGTTTTTCAGGGTAATAGCTAGCAATTTGCTGAGCAACAAGTCCACCCAGTGACCATCCGATAAGGATACAATTTGATGGAAGATGCTCTGCCACTGACTGTGCAATGTTCTCTAAGTTATAAGGAGCAGGTAATTGTCGATGATTACACCCGTAACCAGGCAAATCGATTGTGGTGACACAGAATTGGTTTTTAAGTATGTTTATCAATGGCTGCCAAACGCCACTATTTACACCCCAACCATGTAAAAAAACAAGCTGTTTACCGCTCCCTACTGTTGATAATTCCAATCTTACCGACATTTCTTCTACACTTAACCTTGCTAGTTGATTTTTATATTAAGTAAAGGAATATCAGCAAAATGAAGGTAGCTTTGAGTCAGAATTGTTTAGTGTGCAAACAATCCAGCAACTCAGCAATATGCCATTATTGCATTGCAGATCTAACACTATTTGATATTGACCGACATCATCACAATCTTATGTTATCACCTAAGGTGAGTTTGGGTTTGACAAAAGTAGATTTTACCCAGGTGATGGCTCTTGCTGATTATCAATGGCCATTATCAAAGCTATTGACTGGATTAAAATTTTCGAAACATATCCCAAATGCTCATGCATTAGCGACACTTTTCGTGAGACATTGTTTGAGTTCAATGCCTGTTTTACCACAACTAATTATTCCAATGCCCCTGCACAAAAACCGCTATTTATTTAGAAAATTTAATCAAAGCATAGAGTTAACCAAACAAATTTGTAAGTTAACTCAACTAGATATGGACACGTCCATCATAAGCAGATGTAAATCAACCCCAGCTCAAACCAACTTATCGGCTTATCAAAGGCACAAAAATTTGTGTAATGCTTTTGAAATAAATGTAGCAGCCCAGCGGCGACTTAAAAACTATCGTCATGTCGCCTTATTCGATGATGTCATCACCACGGGCAGTACAATGAATGGTGCTTACCACAGTTTACGTAAGCACCATCCTAGTTTAAAAGTTGATGTATGGAGTATCTGCCTCACCCTTGCGCGTTAACCTGGCGCATTAATAAAACCGGCCATAAAAATGGCGTTACTCATCAGACGACTAGTACCATACCAAACACCTCTGAAATTGATGTTAGTAGCAAAACCAACCACTTTACCTTTGCCAAAATTATGCGACACAATCGCAGCGCTACCGCCAATAAGTTGTTGTAACTCATCAGCACTGTAGCCGGCCATAAGAGGTGATTTTACATAACTTGCCACAGTAATAAATGGTTTATCGGGTAGCCGCATCACCAAAGCACTGTTACGAAACATAGGCAATGTAGAAGACGTATAACCAAAAGCGAGTGGATGACTTACATCTAACTGCGTCTCAAATACTGCTCCAGCAATTCTCTTCTTTGCTTTAAGCGCTTCCTGATTTTTATAGGTCATACCTGTTGTTTCAAATGCTAAATTGATTTCGTTATTACTCTTAAAATTAGCCTTAAGCCATTTATTATCTGAAAACCAACTTGCCGCAGATTTTTGACCAATAAGAACTCCTCCTTTGTTTAACCATACCTCAATCTTACTGACAGTCTCCTCAGGTACCTCTTTATACATCCCTTCGACCCATATCATGTGCGAATAACTGTCCAAAGAAAGTTTACTTAGTTGGTCTAAGTCTGTGATTGAAACAGGCATATCAATATGCTGATCTAGATAGTGCCATACTTCCCCTAATTCATATTGAGAAGTACCACGACCGCCCACTAACAACACTTTTGGTTGTGTAATATTGAGCATTTTTCGGCTACCTAAATCAATACCTTGTTGGGTTAATCCAGATGTAACCGAATGAATAGCGATATTCAGGTCTGTATTTTGCTTTTCAATAATCTCTAATAAATTTTCAGGTTGTTCTAGAGCGATAGGAACAATTACTGCCCCCGCCGCAAAGCTCATACCACCCTGTACGGTTTGAGCAAAAAAGGCTTCGCCAGCAAGCTTCACCTTTACATTATTGGCTAATAAACGCTGTAATAGTTTAGGAGCTTGATAGTTTTTCCAGGAAAAGGCGTAGGCATAAGCACCTGGTAACAATTCAGGATAAACAGTTGTAGGTTTCTTAAGAGTCAGTTTATCGAGTTTTGGTTGGCGTTTAACTGCTTGGTACTGAATATTAAATGCTAAAGGCAAGTTCCAATTCGACACGTCATAAAATGTATTGTCATCAAAAGACTTCCGTGTTGAGAATAAAGATTTTATTAACCTATATTGAGGCTGGTCGAGTGGCACAAACATACTATTCACGGTATCAAATATTTGTCTATCAACTTTTACATCTTTGCTCAGAGGAAAATATTGAATCTGATGTGCTGACAATATCTCTAACATTTTTGAAAAACGGGCTTGGTCAAATTTCTCATTCAAAATATAACCATCAAAATCATCATCTTTAATAAGGTTTTTGGTTTTTTTAGCAAAATCTACTTGATAATCAAGCAGCGCTTGTTTATTAGCTAAGGCACCTGCAAAAGTAGAAAGAGAAGTCGTCACTTGATTCTGGATAGTATCAGAAAACTTCAAAGTACCATTTACGGAGTCTTGAATATGCCCCCTGCTGCTAGCTTGTTCAAATAAAATACCAATACTTCCATGGGCATCAGGGTAAGTTGAACCTTTACCATAATAAAAATCATCAAAACTTTCTTGAGTAAAATATAGTTGTTTAGTCTTGTCTAACGCTGCTGCATGAAAATCTCCCAACGCTGCAGTTAGTTCAACATTTTTTAATGGTGTCCATGGGTTTTTTCTGGAAGCAATGCCAGGTTGAAAAAAATAGGTGCTATTAGTGCCCATTTCGTGAAAGTCAGTTAATACATGCGGACGCCATTGATGAAATTGTTTAATACGAGCTCGTGACTCTGGGTGAGTTAACAACAGCCAATCACGGTTTAAATCAAACCAATAATGATTGGTGCGCCCCGAAGGCCAGGCCTGACGGTGCTCGCGGTGATTAGGATCAGATACTGGGTTCTTACCTTTGTGCATATTAGCCCACTGAGCAAATCTTGATAGCCCATCGGGGTTCAAGCTTGGATCTAATAAAACAACATTATCGTCAAGTAATTTATCTATCGATTCGCTTTCACCAGCGGCTAGGTAATAAGCGATCAAAAGTGCAGCATTAGATCCGGAAGGTTCATCGCCATGAACACTGTAGCCCATCCAAATAATGAGTGGATCATCCTCGTCGGCAGATTGACCTAAGTTTTGAATGTGTCTGGCTTGAATTGCAGCCAAATTTTGCTGGTTTTTAGCAGAACTAAAAGCTAAAAGGTGAAGAGGACGGTTTTCGTGTGTACGACCCGTTTCAACTAAGCTCACACGATCTGACTGTGCAGCTAATAACTGCATATAATTAGCAATTTGATCATGACGTGCATGCCATTCACCTACTGACGCACCTAGCGCTTGAGTGGGAGTGGTCACTCCTACTTTATACTGAGTATCGTTTGGTAAATACTCGGCGTCTAAAACAGCAAAAGCTTTGACACTTGTAAGTAACAACAAAAAGGCAAAAATTCGAAACAAAAAATCCATAAAAACAAGTCTCAACAGTCAACATCTTTTAAAAGAATCTCACGTTTTAGTTTAAATTAACATAAGGAAAAATGATTACTTGAGTGTTTTAGTCAAGTAATCTTGTTATAATAACTTGACAGTCTTTTTAAAGGTAGATAGCCCATGATTAACATTTCAGAAACAGCGCAAGCACACTTCTGCAAGCTGCTAGCAAACCAAGAAACTGACACTAACATTAGAGTGTTTGTAGTTAGCCCAGGCACTCCCAGTGCGGAATGTGGTGTATCTTATTGTCCACCTGATGCTATAGAAGAGTCAGATACTGTATTAGAATTTAATGGTTTTGATGCAGTTGTTGATCTCGAGAGCGCACCTTTTCTTGAAGAAGCGGAAATTGATTTTGTCACAGACCAAATGGGCTCACAGCTAACACTTAAAGCGCCCAATGCAAAAGCACGCAAGGTCGATAATGACGCACCTCTATCTGAACGGGTGAGTTATATGATTGAAGCTGAGATTAATCCACAGCTAGCCAGTCATGGTGGTAAAGTTACCTTAATCGAAATTACGCAAGACAAAGAAGCGGTACTAGAATTCGGTGGTGGTTGTAACGGCTGTGCGCAGGTAGATGTCACCTTAAAGGATGGCATCGAGAAACAAATGCTTGAACAATTTTCTGGTGAGTTAACTGCAATCAAAGATGCCACTGAACACCGAGCAGGTGAACACTCTTACTACTAAATACTAGCCCAGCGAGGAAACAACCATTAACTGGTTACAGCACTTAGCAGATGAGCCAGATAAAAGCTGGGCTTTTTTCAAACGCGGTTTTAGTATTTTCTGCCTAGGCGCGGCAGTGGTTTTGATAGGCTCAAAATATGCGCCTGTTATTCAAATACCAGGCCTAGTCTTTTTGGCAGTGGGCAGCCTATATTCTCTTAGAGGCTACATTGGCATCCTAGCTCATCGCATGACAGCTAGTTTTAAACTGCCACCTTCCCAGTTCGACAAAGATAAATAAAGTAGCATCCTAGGCTTATTCCTCTGAATAATAAAAAAAGTAACATCGCCATCCATAAGCCCATATTTTCATAAGATAAAAACACCCAAAAAGCTGGAAAATAAACAGCCAACCCACAAAACAACATACTATTGCGCATAGCTTTTGCACGAGTTAGCCCCACAAATACGCCATCAAAAAAGAAGCACCAATGAGCTATAATGGGTAAACAATATACAAATATTAGATAGCTTTTCATTTCAATCTGAAGCGTTGGTTGGTCTGTTATCATAGAAATAATTTCTGTTTCTCACACTCACAAAATTAACGAGTACACTACAGCAACAACCGTTGACCAGACTAATCCGTGTAAAGTGACATAAATGATACCTTTGGTGTTTCTTTTTCCCTTTTGTTCTCCAACCAATGCTTCTGCAGCATAAGCAACACCATCTAAGCCAAGAGCAATTAAAGTGAAAAACTGCATCAAAATCGCATTAATTGCCGCTGACGTAGAGCCAAAACCTACTCCCTTAAAAATAAGAAAAGCAATACAGGCCTGTAATATCAAGTTTCGAAAGAATGTGTTGCCGTTCAAAGACAATAAAGGTTGTAAATAGGCAACCGAAAACCATTTTTTTTGTATCACTGTTTTACCAATAATTTTTAGTGCTGCGATCAGACTTACTATCGTGATGAAGTATTCAGCTACCACGCTCGCCAACGCTACACCGAAGACCTCCAGTCCTAAACCAAAAACAAACCACAAATTAAGTACTAGGTTCAATAAATTTGCGAACACCTGAATAAGTAGTACCTGTTTGGCTTTTTGCTGGCCTATCAACCATCCCACTAAAGCTAAATTAACTATAGCGGCAGGTGCTCCCCAGATACGTGTGAAAAAATACTCAGATATAACATCTTCGATAACTGGAGTAGCACTGGCGAAATATAAACCCAAAGCCAAAATACCATCTTGTACTAATAACAAAAAGCTGCCCAACAAAAAACCAATTAAGACTCCTTGAAACAAGCTTTGACTGAGCTTATTTGGATCTTCACTGCCCTTTGCTTGTGCACTAAGACCTGTACTGGTCATTCTTAAAAAACCGCATAACCAGTATAATTGAGTGATAATCAATGCAGCTACTGAGGCACCAGCAAGAAAGTATGTGTCTTGCATGTGCCCAAGTACTGCTGTGTCGACTAAACCCATTAAAGGGGTTGTGACGTTGCTTAAAATCATGGGTATTGCAATAACAATAATTTTTTGGTGCAAACTAATCTGAAAGAAGTTTGATAAAGTATTATTTATATTCATTAAGTTATCGATTTTAAAGGAGAGGCATGAAAAAATTTTGGAACATTTTTTCGTTCACAATAACATGTGTGTTGTTAAGCATAAATACTTGGGCAAAAGACAATGCTGTTATATTGTTGTATCACCATGTCAGTAATAGTACTCCTAATGTGACGTCAGTATCACCTGATACATTTCGCGAGCATATGCAGTATTTGGCTGAGCATCATAAAGTATTACCTTTAAAGCAAGTTATTGAAGCCTTGCAAAACAAACAACCTTTACCTGACAAAACAGTAGTGATCACTTTTGATGACGGTTATGGCAACATTTATGACAATGCACACCCTATTCTTAAAGAATTTGATTATCCATATACCATTTTTGTAAATCCTTCTCTTATCGGTTCGGTAGATTACCAACTTAACTGGCAACAAGTGAAACTTATGGCAACAGAAAAAGCCAGTTTTGCCAATCATGGAAAACAACATAACCACTTACTCAGTAAAAATGCCAATGAATCAAAACAAAATTGGCTTAGTCGCACCATGCAAGACATCGAAGATGCTGAAAAAACACTTGAGCAAAAAATGGGCTATAGCCTTAAATATTTTGCTTATCCATACGGAGAGTTTAATAAGCAGTTAAAATTGCAGTTAAGCGCTGAAGGTTATATTGGGTTCGCTCAGCATAGCGGAGCAATAGCCTCATATAGTGATTTTTCTGCTTTACCTCGTTTTCCAGCAGCTGGGATATATAGCAACATTGAGACTTTAAAGGTTAAATTAGATAGCATGGCGATGTTGGTTACTGATGTTATCCCAGATGACCCAGAGCTTGAGTCGTCTGTTCAAGAGCAAATATTTACCTTCAATATAAAATCAGTAGACTTATTACCACAAAAAATTAATTGCTTTCAAAATGGCACACTACTTAACAAATCAATTAAACAAAACACTATTTTAGTGAATATACAGCCTATTATTAAACCTGGTAGACATAGGGTAAATTGCACAGCACCTAGCACAGGTAAAAAAGATAGATACTATTGGTTTTCGCAGCCTTTCTTTATGCCAACAGCTCAAGGAAAGTGGTTAGACTAATTACTGTGTTAGTTGAAAGTATGAGTTAAAGCTTTTTACTCAGATGAAAATGGGAGCCAATCCCTAATCGCTGCATTCTAAGGCTAACGTCTGATTTGTTAATTTCTACGAATCCTTGACGTCGATAAAAATCACTTGCTTGTATGTTTTTACAGTCGACATCAAGACTTAAAGCTAATTTTCTAGAGGCCGACGCTTGTTGTCGCATAGACTCTAGTAGAGCACTCCCTACACCTTGTTTTTGATACTGTTCAAGTACAGCAAAATGTCCGATGCACCACTCATACTTTTTGGGTTTGGGAATACAATCTTGCAATGCTTGACTGGCTTGAACTACAGCTAATGTATGGTCAGTACCGTAAAAGTCGATTAACGTGGTTAAAGTTGCTTGATGGAACCCAGCGGGTAAATCACTATGCCATGGGCAAGAACAACCAACAACTTGGTTATCAATTTCAGCGACCCAATGATTGGCATAACCATATTGACCATCTGAGAATAGAAAACTAGATTGGAGAAAATTTAATACTGATAACTCATCGTTTATATCAAAAATTGCTGCAAGTGGAACAGGCGCAGAAGATAAAACTAATTGGCCTAAAGCATATGCATCAATTTTTTTAGCTTGCCTTATCTTCATTTAATAGCAGTTTATTGGGACATAATTGCCGGCATATCCACCAGTATTTTTTGACCTTCACTGATAGGTAATTGCCCTACGACAAAATCAGGTTTGAAGCGCCCAACTACTTGTGCCCTCGGATTTAACACCACCACAGACGAGCTGTGGTCAACCAAGTAATTTGGGTTGTCAGTGCTTTCAGACATAGAATACATCATGCCCATTGCTCTAACCAATGGAAATAACTGTGGGTGCTCCCCACTTACAGCAATAAAATCGGGATGAAAAAAATTAATATATTCGTTTAAACGTTTCGGGGTATCCCGTTTAGGATCAACTGACAGAAGAACAATTTGAATAGGAAATTCGGATGGTATTTTTTGTAATTCTGGATAGATACCTTTTAATTCTGCCAAAGTAGTAGGACAAATATCGGGACAATAAGTATAACCAACAAAAATCAGACTCCAATGACCCATTAAATTCTGAGGTGTAAAAGCTTTATCATTATGATCTACCAACTGAAAATCAGGCAGCGCTCTAACCTGAGGATACAGGCTTACATGTTGCATTTTAACATTATTGCTAGGAGGTTTAATGTAAAGTGCTGCTACAACCCCAACAACGAGAGCAATAAATGCAATTAAACCTGCTTGTAATTTACTCATTCCTAAAACCGCACATAATGATCAACTAATAACACCACAAACAGAACCATCAAATGGATAATTGAAAATTTAAACGTCTGCATCGCTGTTTGTTCGGTGGCAGTAAATTTTAATTTCCATGCATAATATAAAAAACCAGCATTTAGTAAAGTAGAACCAATAAGGTATATTAGACCAGACATACCAATTAAGTAAGGCAGTAAACACACCACACAAAGTAAAACCGTATACAGCAAAATTGAGGTTTTAGTGAAATCTATACCATGTGTCACGGGCAACATTGGTACCTTTGCTTTTGCATAATCTTTCTCACGATGAATAGCCAAAGCCCAAAAATGTGGTGGTGTCCAAATAAACACAATTAATACCAATAATAGTGCATGGGCGTGAACTTCGCCCGTCACTGCTGTCCAACCTAGTAATGGGGGAATAGCACCAGCTAAACCACCAATAACAATATTTTGAGGAGTGGCTCGTTTTAAGTACATAGTGTAGACCACTGCATATCCTAGGAGCCCTGCAAGGGTTAATACTGCGGTTAGACGATTAACCCATAATTCGAGGATCACATAACCTACAACAGTTAATAATCCGGCAAAAAACAATGCTTTTTGTGGACTTACTTTACCTTTAGCTACTGGGCGATTAAAAGTACGTGCCATTTTACCATCAATCTCTCTATCAACAACATGATTTACGACAGCTGCGGCAGATGACAAAAAGCCTATACCTGTTAGCCCAGCAATAAGAATTTTCCAGCTGATCCAACTATCACTGGCTAAACACATGCCAACCAAGGCCGTCAGCAACAGTAATAACACTACTTTAGGCTTGGTTAATTCATAGTAATCCCGGCAAGTTGACCATAAATTAAACTGACTATTTGGTTGTTCTGCGGTCACAACTTTACTCACCATGTTCTCCTAAGTTTTGCGATACAATGTATAACTGATGGTGACTAACACCAACATTAAAAACGCAGCTACAATGTTATGCATTACCGCAACAGCGATAGGTAAACTGTAAACAACGTTGCTTATGCCTAAGATAATTTGAGCACCCAATACTATTACCATTAAGACAGATAATTTTTTAATTAAGCTCGAGCTGGCTGCAGCATACAACTTAATACCCAACCAACATAAGTACAAAAAGGTAATCAATGCGCCTATTCTATGTACTATATGCATGGTCATACGCTCAGCATATTCATGTGCACCAAACTCATAATTTTCTGCTTCTGGGATACTAAATGCGCCGGCAAAATCTAAACGCTCGTACCAGTTACCTTCACAAATGGGTAATTCAGTGCAGGCTAGCGCCGCATAGTTGGCTGACGTCCAGCCACCTAAAGCAATTTGACATGTTAAAATAACAATTCCTATAACTGAGTATTTACCAAAATCTCGCATCCCAGCATCACCACCTGGGATTCGATAAGGGGTTAATCTTAGATACAATAAAAATAATCCTGATAAAACAGTAAAGCCACCTAACAAGTGCCCCATTACCACCGCAGGTAATAAGTTCAGGGTCACTGTCCACATGCCTAATGCACCCTGAAAACAGACTAAAACCACCAAAAAAAGTGGGAGTTTTACCGGTTTGTTATAAGCTTTATTAAATAAACTATTTATAAATATTACCAATATTAAAAAACCTAATGCACTGGCGAAATAACGGTGGATCATCTCATTCCATGCTTTATGTTCTTCAAATGGTCGCTCAGGAAAAGCCTGTTGTGCAACTTCGATGTTCTCAGTAGTTTTGGAAAAACTAATATGACCATAACAACCTGGCCAGTCAGGGCAACCAAGACCTGCATCGGTCAGTCTGGCGTATGCTCCTAGTGCTATAACGACAGTTGCTAATATGATGCTTAACAGCACAAGCTTCTTCATTTAAATATCCTCTAACCTATACGCGACAGTTTAAGTACCTTGCGCATATCCGACAAAATATCACGACTATCAAGTATCGCCTGCTCTTTATCAATTTGTAATGGATAACGTAAAATCACGTTACCCAGGGTATCAGCAACAAAAATAGCATCTGTAGTGTTTTCTTTGAATACTTCTTGAAGACTTCTAAGGTCAGTTTTTAGCAAGTGAAAACTTTGCTTTTCTTGAAGCGATGCTAGTTGGGCAATATTACTTTTTTCATGAGTAATAACCACAACCTCTGCCCGGTCACTCTCTTTTCCTAAAGCACTTCGAACTTGAGCAATAATGTACAACGCATTTTCACAGTCAACTGCACACACTTCTGGTAGTACATACAGCAACTTCCATTTAGGTTCCTGTTGTGATGCTTGTAAAATTCTCATATCTACTGGGGGCGAAAGGAGTTCGCCTTTGTTGGTCGCCGCTTGATTAAACCAATCATTATCTAGCGCCAACTTTGCCAACAAAACAGGAAGGATAAAAACGCTAGCAAGTAGTAACATCATCGCTTTATTATTTTTTTTTGTATTACTCAATTTTGTTTCCTTTTTAACTTATTTCTTTGTGCGATAATAAATACTGCTAAACCAGCAAATGCGAGCAAGAACCATTGTGCAGCGTAGGCTATGTGTTTTTCTGGAGCCATCACTACAGGTTGCCAGTCTCTTACGAAACGTGAATTTTCTTCAGCAGTTAACAACACCACGAAAGGCAATACTTGTTTTTTATAATGTTGCTGAATAACGTTAATATCCGTTTGCTGTAAAACCTTTGGCCACTCACCATCTATCACTGCAGTTTCTTTTACCATGATATTGTCTAGCGGTAAGGATATGATCCCTGAATAACGCGCTTTTTCAGCAACAATCTGAACACTTGGTAAAATATCACGGCTACCGGTGCCTGCTACCCAACCAAAATTAGTTATCACCGTCCCTGAGTATGTTTGCACGGGCACTAATACTTGATAACCCACTCGACCTTTATGAATTTTATTATCTAGTAAAAAAAAACGCTCTGCATCTACCGAACCTTCAAAATTAACAGGCATATCCAGCATATTATCTATATCGCTGCGTATCACTTGTTGCAGATTGACTTGCTCTGTTTGAGCAGCTTGTTCAATAGCTAATAAGCGTACTGTTTTTTGTTCTGCTCTTTGCAATTGCCAATTACCTAAAGCAAACATAATGACAACACACACAAAAGTTACTAAGGTAGCTACAAAGGGTAAGCGTGATAAAAAAGTCCACATATCAACTCAAAGTATCTTTAGGAGTAAGTAGATGTTAATCAAAATACTTGTTGGCGGGTTATTATTATTTATGGTGTTCAATTTATTTAAAGCCATGATGATTATGCTCAAAGACGACCCAAACAGCCCCCCTATGAGTAAGTTTATTGGTAGAAGGGTATTCACGTCGGTAATTATTGTTGGCCTTATATTGCTCGCCGTAGCAACCGGGCTCATCACACCAAATGCAACACCCAATTAGCTAGATGAGGAGCCACTGCAACACAGAGGCTCCTTAAACTCGATAGTTCCGATGCTAAAAGATATAAACAACTGCAAACAGTATTACCCAAACAACATCAACAAAATGCCAATACCAACTAGCAGCCATAAAAGCAAAATGGTTATCAGGAGTAAAATGGCCTTTCATAATTCTGAGTAACATAATAAACAGGATTATCGCACCCAACGAAACATGGAACCCATGAAACCCAGTCAATAAAAAGAAAGTATTACCATAAATACCAGACTGTAAGGTCAAATTCATTTCTGTGTATGCATGAATATATTCTTCAACCTGCATCACCATAAAAACAGCACCAAGCAACACAGTTAAACCTAGCATTATCTTAAGTTTACCACGGTTGTTTTGTTCGAGCGCAACATGAGCATAATGGCAAGTTACGGACGATGTCAGTAATATGAAGGTGTTGATCAATGGCAGTCCCGTCCAGGGCATAGCTTCTGTGGTGGTACCACCTGGAGTGACAACTAAAGGCCAGATAGCTTCAAAAGCAGGCCATAACACTTCGCCTGTCATATCATTATTTGACGCACCGCCTAACCAAGGTACCGAAATGAATCGGGCATAAAACAACGCGCCAAAAAATGCACCAAAAAACATAACTTCAGAAAAAATGAACCATGCCATACCTTGACGATAAGAGCGTCCTAACTGAGCGCTATATAAACCACTCATGGACTCATGTATTTGATTTCTAAACCAGCCGAACAACATAACTATTAAAACTATAAAACCTAAACCTAAAATATAAGCGCCATAGCCTTCTTTGTCTCGGGTACTTTCAATCACAAAATTGCCAGCCCCTACAGCCATTAGAAATAAAGCAACAGCCCCCATAAAGGGCCATGGGCTTTCTGCGGGGACATAGTACTTTTCGTATTCTTTTTCTGACATTTTGATCTCCTTTACCCTCAATTCATTGCCACAACATCTGCTGAAGCGGTGACGTTATAAAGAGTATATTGCAAAGTAAAATAAGTTATATCTTCAGGAAGTTGAGGGTCGACATAAAATTGCATAGGCATCAACAACTCCTCCCCTGCTTGTAATGTCTGTTGTTCAAAACAAAAACATTCAGTTTTATTCATATATAACGCCGCTGGGCCAGGTGAAATCGATGGCACAGCTTGACCCACAATTGCAGTCTTGGCAGGGTTTTTCACGTAAAAATTAACTTGATTGAGTTGCCCTGGGTGAACTTTTACCTGTCTAGTTTCAGACCTAAATTCCCATGGCATGCCGCTATTTATTCGCGTAATAAAATCCACTGTTATCAAACGACTATCATCAATTTCAACTGCTTCGTACACAGCGGCTGTATCCGATGGCTTGCCATTGATGCCTAGGGCATCACAAAGCACGTCATAAAGAGGCACCAGCGCAAAACCAAACCCAAACATGCCAATAACTACTGCAGCTAATTTCAGCACCAATTTATTATTTTTTGCTTGATTGTGTTGTGCGCTCATAAGTGTCTATTCCTAATAAATTATTTCACAAAAGGGGGCGTTTCAAAACTGTGATAGGGTGCTGGAGAAGGAATTTCCCATTCTAAACCTTCAGCTCCTTCCCAAACCTGATTTGACACTGGCTCACCTTGTTTTTTACACGCTTTGATCAGCAACACTAAGAATATAAGTTGAGATAAACCAAATGCAAAACCACCAATACTGATCCATTTATTAATGTCTGCAAATTGTAACGCATAGTCTGGAATACGACGAGGCATCCCCGCTAAACCGACGAAGTGCATAGGAAAGAACAACACGTTTACTGAAACCAATGAACACCAAAAGTGCCATTTAGCTAACCCAATATGAAACATTTTTCCGGTCCACTTAGGTAACCAATAATATACCGCGGCCATAATCGAGAATATCGCACCTGTAACCAATACATAATGGAAATGCGCCACTACAAAGTAAGTGTCATGATATTGGAAATCGACTGGCGTAATCGCTAGCATCAGTCCCGATAATCCACCAATTGTGAACAACACTATAAAGGCTAGTGCAAACAACATTGGCACTTCAAAAGTCATCGAACCACGCCACATAGTTGCTACCCAGTTGAAAATTTTCACTCCAGTAGGTACAGATATCAGCATGGTTGCGAACATAAAGAACAGCTCTGCTGCGACTGGCATGCCCGTTGTGAACATATGATGTGCCCATACAATAAAAGACAATAATGCGATAGATGCTGTAGCGTAAACCATCGATGCATAACCAAATAATTGTTTACGAGCAAAAGTTGGGATGATCTGAGAAATGATACCAAAAGCGGGAAGTATCATAA
This sequence comes from uncultured Paraglaciecola sp., assembly GCF_913058035.1. GTDB lineage: Bacteria > Pseudomonadota > Gammaproteobacteria > Enterobacterales > Alteromonadaceae > Paraglaciecola. The sequence goes on from NZ_CAJXPA010000012.1 coordinate 43,109, forward strand.
TGTACACCTCAGGATGACCAAAGAACCAAAAAATATGTTGGAACATTACTGGATCACCACCACCTGCGGCATCAAAAAAACTAGTCCCAAAAAACTTATCAGTCAATACCATCGTTACTGCACCTGCTAACACAGGCATAACGGCAATTAGCAAAAATGCGGTAATTAACCATGTCCAGACAAACAGTGGCATTTTCATCCAAGTCATACCCGGCGCGCGCATGTTAAAGATAGTCACCACAACGTTGATTGCACCCATGATGGATGAAGCACCCATTATATGAACAGCAAAAACAAACAATGCCGTACTATCTGCACTGTATGTGGTGGATAAAGGAGCGTAAAAAGTCCATCCAAAAGCAGGACCGCCACCTTCTAAAAACAAAGAAGATAAAAGAATTAAAAAAGCAAAAGGTAATATCCAAAAGCTCCAGTTGTTCATCCTAGGTAGAGCCATATCTGGCGCACCTATCATCATAGGTATTAGCCAATTAGCTAAACCTGTAAAGGCCGGCATAACTGCACCGAAAACCATGATGAGACCATGCACTGTGGTCATTTGATTAAAGAAGTGAGGCTCTACTATTTGTAATCCGGGTTGAAATAATTCAGCACGTATTACCATCGCCATTGCGCCACCAGTCAAAAACATAATGAAGGCGAACCAAAGATATAATGTGCCGATATCTTTATGGTTGGTTGTATATAACCAACGTTTTATACCGTATGGAATATGATGTTCGTGGTGATCATCTGCGTGCGAATCATGCTGAGTGTCATCAGTTGTTGTTGTCATGGTCACCTTCTCCTATTGTCCGTTCATTGCTGAATTGATGTCTTTCGCTTGTACTAAGTCACCAGTATCGTTACCCCAAGCATTACGCTCGTAAGTCACTACAGCAGCAATTTCAGACATAGTTAACTGTTTCGCATATGATTGCATAGCACTGCCTGGAACACCGTTTATTAATATATCGATGTGTTTAGGCTCATCTGCAACCGCGATTTGACTGCCTTTTAATGCAGGGAAAACACCAGGTAAGCCTTCACCGTTTGGCATATGGCAAGCTGCGCAGTTAGCGCTGTAAACTTTTTCACCCATCAACATGGACTCATCCATTGTCATGTTCATGGATAGTAATCGTTGTTCTTTTTCTTTTGCTTCTAGCTGAATAGCTTCTTGCTCAGACACCCACATATCATATTCAGCAGGTTCCTTAGCAACGACTACAATAGGCATAAAGCCATGTGATTTACCGCAAAGCTCTGCACATTGACCTCGATACACACCCGGTTCATTAGCTATCGCCCAAGCATCATTTATAAAACCCGGATTAGCGTCTTGTTTAATGGCAAAAGCAGGTACCCACCAAGAGTGGATAACATCATCAGAGGTAATTAAAAAACGTACTTTTTGACCAGTTGGCACGACAAGAGGGCGGTCAACTTCAAGTAAGTAGTTAACACCTTTATCAAGTTTGCCAGAAATTTGATCTGCTTGAGTGGCCAATTTTGAATAATATTCGACGTCGTTGTCCATATATTTGTAATGCCACTTCCACTGCGAACCAGTCACTAACACAGTTACATCTGGCTCACTAGCATCTTCCATATCGATCAGTAGATTCATCGCTGGAACAGCCATGGCTATCAAAATAATAAAGGGTATCACCGTCCAAGCTATTTCAACTTTTACATTCTCATGGAAATTCGCAGGTTTCGCACCACGAGATTTCCTATGAAAATACATAGAAATAAACATGGCTATAAAAACACCAGCACCTATCACTACACATATCACAAACATCAACATGTGCATGTCGTAAACATCAGCACTGATGTCTGTCACACCCTTAGTCATGTTTAGCTGGTATTGCTCAATTTTATCTTTTGTATCTGCAAATACCGGCGCTGTCATCAATGCAAGTAGCATGGTTCCAGCCTTAAACAAAATATTCTTCACATAGCACCTCGTATACGTGTAACGTACTTTTTATTATTCACTGAAACGTAATTCCAAAGACAGTATTATCCATCATAAGAGTTAACGTTTAGTTAAATTATTGTTATTTTTACTGTTTGGACGTTAAGGGTCTCTCATTTAATAGCGACTAGTCTAGCTTTTTTGTTTAACTTACAGTCAAGTGCCTAATTTTTAGACATAAAATTATTAATGGACATTGAACATTGTTAATAAAAATAAAAAAAAGAGGCCAAACAAGAAATAACAAGAATTGAGAAGAATTGAGAAAGGGCGCAACAAAAATTGTTGAAAATTTTTAAACGCGCATTAATTTAAATAATGCGCAGTATTTATACTAGATCCAATCGGCGTTTCGAATAACACCTACTGCGATACCTTCAATATTGAATGGTTGAGTCGCTAAATCTACCTTAATTGGAGAAAAAGCCTCATTTTCAGCATGTAATAAAATTTGCCTTCCTTTTTTCTCAAGTCGCTTCACCGTGACATTGTCATCCACCCTAGCGACTACCACCTGACCATTGTGAACGTCAGTGGTGCGATGAACAGCTAACAAGTCGCCATCCATAATACCGATATCCTTCATGCTCATACCGTTTACTCGAAGCAAAAAATCGGCACTGGGTTTAAACAAATTAGGATCCACTCGATAATGACCCTCAATATGTTCTTGTGCCAAAATAGGTTCTCCAGCAGCAACTCGACCTATCAAGGGCAAACCAAGATCTTCAAGTTGATCTTCAAGTGGTATATTTAACTTAATACCGCGAGACGTGCCGGGTAATATTTCTATCACCCCTTTTCGTGCTAGCGCTTTTAAATGTTCTTCTGCTGCATTAGCAGATTTGAAACCTAACTCTCGGGCAATTTCTGCGCGAGTAGGCGGCATACCTGTATTCAACATGGTATTTTTAATCAGTTGAAGTACTTCTTCTTGTCGTGCAGTTAGTGGACGCATAAACAGCCTGTTTTTTTATACAGTTAGAAAGAGTATATACAGTTATAATTAAATCTCAAATTTGTTTTTCACAAAATATAAGCGTAATTTTTTTTACGAGATTTACATAAAATACAAAATTTAATCTCCAGTTATCAAATTGTCACTGCTACGAATGTCTGTGGTATCCTTCATCCGTTTTAAAATCTGAGAGAAAAATGTATGTTGTGGCTGCATAAATTGCTGTTAGCAATGGTGACAGTGCCGATGAAATGGCTGGTAAAAGTAAACAGCATTCCAAGTGATCTTGAGACTGAACTAGGCATAGATAAAAATCGGCCAATTGTATATTTATTACGTACCCGTTCAGTCACAGATCAGTTGGCATTAAAAATGTCTGCGGCGGCATTAGGCTTACCTAGACCCACTCTTGATATGAATATTACTGGTCAAAGTTATTCCTCATGCTTGTTTTTACAGAAACCCCGCTCAGTGTTGAACCGCAAAATTAGAGGTACTTCGATACAAGAAGATGCGGCCAAGCTATTTAGTATGCACAGAGAAAACTCAGAACTGGATATTCAAATTGTTCCCGTTTCAATACTTTGGGGAAGGGCACCAAATAAAAACACATCAGGTTGGTCAGACGTCATTGCTAACCAGATGTCGCCCAGCTGGCTACGTAAATTTTTTATAGTATTATTTTTAGGCAGAGACAACTTTGTTTGTTACAGCAAAGCAGTCTCTTCTAGAAAAATGGTGGAACTAAAAGGTAGTGATGAAGACATCGCTCATAAACTTATTCGTGTAGCAGGCACACACTTTTATCGCCGTCATCAAACGTTAACAGGCCCTAATATTCTTGAACGTCATCAATTGCATAACAGTGTTCTTGGCGCAAAATCTATACGTAAAGCCATTGTTGAGGAAGCTCGCAGCAAAAAATTAAGTCATCAACAAGCCAAACAACAAGCTAAGAAATACATAAATGAGATAGCGGCTGACTACAGACCTGGTTTGATCAGATTAGCCGAGAAATTATTAACCAAAATTTGGAACAAAATTTATAACGGTATCGAAGTTAGGCATGCTGATAAAGTCAGAGCTTTAGCACAAAATGGTCATGAAATAATTTATGTCCCCTGCCATCGAAGCCATATGGACTACTTATTACTCACCTATGTTATTTACCATGAAGGGTTAGTCACACCACATATTGCTGCTGGAATTAACCTTAACTTTCCTCCAATTGGCGGCATATTGCGTAAAGCAGGCGCATTTTATTTACGTCGAAGTTTCGCTGGTAACAAACTCTACACAGCCGTGTTTCGCGAATATTTAGAACTACTGTTTAACAAAGGTTATTCAGTTAAATATTTTCCTGAAGGAGGACGCAGCAGAACAGGTCGCCTATTACCGCCTAAAACAGGCATGTTAGCTATGACTTTACATGCACTTATCAAGGGTATTAATCGACCCGTGAGTATAGTGCCTGTGTATATTGGATACGAACATGTTATGGAAGTGTCTAGTTACCTTAAAGAACTTAACGGCACGGGTAAGAAAAAAGAATCTTTTTTCCAAATATTTTCAGCCATTAAAAAACTCAAAAATTACGGCTACGGCTTTTTAAATTTTGGCGAACCCATCAACTTAACTAATTACCTCGACCAGCAGGTACCTAATTGGCGAGATGAACAAGAAAAAAGTGGTGACAAAAAACCTAAATGGCTGACACCAGTTGTAAATGTTCTTGCTACAGATGTCATGAGCCGTATCAACCAAACAGCTGCTGTGAGTGGCATGTCAATTTGTGCTATTTGTTTATTGTCTGCGAAAAAGCACGCAATGGCCCAATCTGAATTAATACAAGCCATTGATCACTTTTTAGAATTGTTACGTGATGCCCCCTATAGCGAACTTGCCACTTTGCCTAAGATATCAGGCAAAAAATTATTGGAAAACACGCTTAAGTTGAATAAATTCAGCGTGTCTGAAGACAGTTTTGGGAAAATAATTTCACTCAAAAATACAAATGCTGTAGCACTAACCTACTACCGTAACAATATCCTGCACTTATTCGCCCTACCCGGCCTGATTGCCGCCATAGTGTTTGCCAATAAAAGATTGGCAAAGGAACAGATATTGCTGTTAGTAGCTAAGATCTATCCCTTACTCAAGAGAGAATTGTTTATTTATATG
>NZ_CAJXPA010000013.1 GCF_913058035.1 uncultured Paraglaciecola sp.
TGCATAATATCAATTATTTATTACCGTTTTTTACTTTCATCGGCACCACAGATAGTGGTTATTTTATGCAGCCTAAAATGTCTCTTTTAATAGTTTTAGCATGTCATCTACCGACAATTTAGTAACGGCCTCGTTGCCCGATAACAATTTGTCTGCCAAGTCTCGTTTATGCTGGTGCAGAGCGACTATTTTTTGTTCTATTGTGTCCTGGGTAATTAATCTATAAATTGTCACTGGGCGTGTTTGACCCATACGATGGGCGCGGTCAGAAGCTTGATCTTCCACGGCGGGATTCCACCAAGGGTCCATATGGATCACATAATCTGCTGCGGTTAAGTTTAAGCCTGAACCACCCGCTTTTAAACTAATTAGAAATATATCACCTTCGCCACTTTGAAACGCGTTTACACGTTTTTGTCGCTGCTTTTGTGGTGTTGAGCCGTCCAAGTATTGGTAACTAAACCCTTTGGCTTCGATGTGGTGTTTTATCAATTGTAGGTGCCCAACAAACTGACTAAAGATGAGTGCTTTGTGATTGTTGAGTTTTAACTCTTCCAGTAATTCATCGAGGGCTGCGAGTTTGGCGCTGGGAATATCGGTCTCTGCCACAACTAATCTAGGATGGCAGCAGGCTTGACGAAGTTTCACTAGCTCGGCAAGCATTTTAATTCGCTGCTCACCTGCATTAGCTTGCTGGTCATTTTGGCTAATATTATCTATTGCATTAAGTCTCAGTGCTTCGTAAAAATCACGCTCTTTTGGACTCATTTCTACTCGAATATTAATTTCTGTACGTGATGGTAGTTCGGTTAACACTTGGTTTTTCATACGCCGTAAAATAAACGGTTGGATCAAAGTTCTTAATCTCTGGCTAGCTTTGCGAGCAGCTTGAGGATCTTCATTTGCATTCTCAATTGGCAGTAAAAACCGTTCCCCAAAACGTTTTATATTGCCAAGCAAACCAGGATTAATAAAACGAAATAAGCTCCACAGCTCAGTTAAATTGTTTTCAATAGGTGTGCCTGTAGTGATTATTTTAAAGTCGCTTTTTAATGCGAAAGCGGCTTTAGTACGTTTTGCCAATGGGTTTTTCAACGCTTGGGCTTCGTCAGCCACTATGCTGTGCCAATGCACGTCTTTGAGTATGTCACTTTCCCTTTGTAACAATCCATAACTGATGATCACACAGTCAAAAGGGTTTAACTCGTTTAACAATTTTTGACGCTGAATAGTATTAACTGAGTCAGCAAATATCTTGATGTTTAATGTGGGTGCAAATTTGAGCGCTTCTTGTTGCCAATTAAAACAAACCGATGTGGGTGCTATGACTAAACTGGGACCTTGCTTAGCCCGTGACAGCAAAAGAGCAAGTGCTTGTAAGGTTTTACCTAAGCCCATATCATCAGCTAAACAGGCACCTGCACCCCAGTGTGCGAGACGTGATGCCCAGTCAAACCCCACTAGCTGGTAGTCACGCAATTGCGCTTGAAACGTTGAGGGTATTTGCGGTTTAATGGTATTCGCTTGATGCATCTTTTGGGTCTGTTGATCCCACGCATCAATCGTTTTCATGCGCATACCTGTTGTCGCTTCCTCCATTTGCAAACTGGCTAAGGGATGAAATTTACCGTCGTCAGTCACTTGATTAATTAACTCAAGTTTATGCCGCAAATCGTCAGACAACGCGAGTATCTGATCAGCACCAAGCTCAATAAAGCGACCATTGCTGGTTTTAACCAGTTCTAGTAACTTTTGCAGCTCAATCACTTGTTCGTTGTTTACTTGTAACTCACCGGTAATATCAAACCACTCACCTTTTTTACTAAATGAAAGCTGCAGGTGTGAGCTATCCATCTTCTCCGTTAAACTCACTTTTTTACCCTTCGGCCAGCGAAGTACTAAATCAAATGTTGCTTGGGTAATGGCTACTTCTAGCTGCTCTAGAGCTACTAACGCAGTTTGTAAATCGTCTAGTAGTAAGATGTTATCTGGCATACCTAAAAAAGCAGGACAAGCTTGGTCAAGTTGGTCGAGTAACGTTTCTTCACGCATTAAATCGCGTTGAGTTGCAATACGCTTACCGCTTAAATCGGTGGTTAAACTGGCATTGCCAGTGGCGGGTTTAAATGCGGGTCCTTTTTCGCCAAATGGCATCACCACACAGGTAAATGTGAGCCCGTTTTGAGTGGGTTGAATATTGACGACTAAATTAGGATCGCATTCATGGTTTTCTAACCCCGTATCAAGTTCTGTGATATCAGATTGAATATTTAAAAACGGCGCAATCGCTGATATACCCTTTAGTGCTTTTTGTTTTGCACTGATTGGAATTAACAAGCCTGCCTCACCGATGATGTCAGCTACTTTGAGATGCTCAGGCGAAAACACTGTGAGCTGATATTGTGTATCGGTAATAGACTTTAAATCGTAAGTGGATTGCCCTTCATAATTGCTAATACCATCGGGTAAATCCGCAATACTTAAACAAAGCTGGTCACCATGCTGGCTAACTAATAATTCAGGCTCACGCTTGATGATCTCAATAACTTGACTTAGGTCTTCTGATTGGTACAAGTTGTCTATTCCCACTGCCGCTTCCAGTGCTGGCAATCCTTGTAATGTGTATTCAAGTTTTGAATAATACCCCCAGCTTTGATGAGCATCAATTGCATGACAAATTCTTTTGTCGCTATCACTTAAATAGCCAAAAAGAGACGTTTCTTGTTTCAAACGTTTTAAGGATACTGTTCGTCCTCTACTCCAACCTGATTTATTAAACTTTTGCTCCCGAGCACTTAAAGTGTGACCATAACTGTGTTCAAATTCCCAAATTAAACGCACTGGTTTGACAACTTTTTCTATCACTGAGGTCAAGTTTTTTGCAGTATTTGGGTTCAATGCAATTAATTTATCTAGGGCTAAATCCCACTCTGATTTAATTTCTATTAGGTTGGTAACATCAGTCAATTTCGATTCAGATTCAGATTCTACTACCCACTCTAACTCTGGTTTTTTACTACTGAAACTCGTAGCCATTTGTCGACATATTTGCGCAAATAAAGGATAACCAAGTTGATTAAAATTTGTATGATATTTTAAAGCTAACTTTACAAATATTGGATCTTTTGTCTGGTTACACCAAACCTGCGCCAATAAATAATTGAAATAACTGAGCTGATGAGAGAAATAGTCAATCTCATCATCAACACTATTATACTCAATATTAACATTATATTTTTCGCTCGAAGATAAGCTTAAAATTGGTTTAACAACACCTTGTCCAATGTAATAAAAATCGTTATTGGATTTACGATCACTTTCTTCAAACTCGACTTGTTGTAGGGCAATTGAAAAATAATTGACATCGTGTTGGTTGGCGTAAACCATTAACGTTAATTTATAAAAATACCCTAAGACGTCATTTAAATATTGTTTTTTGCGTTTAGTCAGTTTGTTTTTAGCCAGCAATGCTTGCTCAAAATAATCAATAGCTTGCTGGTTTTCGCCCCTTAAGAAGCAGTAAGCTCCTTGCAACTGCAATCCATAGCTACTCAGGTCTTGTAAAACTTGTATACGCTCGAAATCGTCAAAACGCATTTGATATAAATACTGTTCTGCAAGTAGATGATGACAGTCGATATTGTATGCAGGATCTGTTCTATCGATGTTCGCAGAGCAAACGTGTTCCAATAATTGAATAGGGTATTCACAACTTTGCCCTTGTATTTGAAATGTCCTAATCAGAGTCGCAAACGCTTGATATTGCAACACGTTAGGTAGTTGTAAAAAAGCTTCCAAGCTGAATGGTAAAAAAAGAATTTCAAGTAAAATACTATTTTGTGAGTGATCAATAATTTGTGGGTTTTTATTAAACTTTAAGGCGCTTACGATGCCCCCAATTTTATTCAGATAATAAAGGTCACGAATAACTCTATGTCCGTCAATATCTTTTTTCTGCCAACTGTAAATGTTTAGGACTGGCACAACCTGTTCGGCGGCCATTATTATCTCAAGTAGATTTGTGTGTGGAAGGTCATCTGCTGTAAAAACGAATAAGGTGTGGAATTGATCAATTTCAGACGTCAAACGATTGGCAAGCAATCTGTTTAGTTGTAACCCCTCTTTATTTGGGGTCAATAACATTTGTTCAGTCAGCAGATCTCTACATGGCTTTGATAACAGATACTCTTTCTTTGTTTTTACTAAAAATCCTTTAGTTATTAATATATCAATCACATCTTCTAGCTTTTTAACATCAATCGGTTTGTACACCACAGCCAAAATCATCAGTACGCTTTGTTTGTGTTCATCAAGTTTTAAAAAGGCTTGATATAATGATTTTATTTGTTCGTGGATTGTTGGCTGGATTAAAGCAGCAAGCTTCATAGTTGTGTGGTTCTTAATATATATCTGTTGTTGATGAACTGAAATTAACAAAAATAACGCAGCTAAACAATTAATCTCAAAAATACAATGACGTCTTTTGGTAAACATTTATGTTTAGGTACTTTTTTGATGTTTTATGTAAAAACTATCCATCGCAAATTGTGTAAGGTCGGTATTTTTGCTAAAGGTCTGGAAAGTTTTTGACTAAGAATATTTACTTAGATTGATGCGGCAACTAACTTGATAAAAATTGCCGTACACCAGTATGTCCGTTTAATCTCAATATATTGAAAATTTAGGTAGTGTGAGCAATAACATACTGATTAGTTTTACTAGGCGAAAACAGTTAGCTGAAATCGCTAAAAAAATTCTGACTCACAGTACTTTAAACTTTTTTTTTACTCAACTGGCGTACAACGACTCATCTCAATGCCAGCTTATTGCAAAGGTCAGTTTTAAACAGACCATTTTATTATCATAGTTTTTTTATAGTTGTTGTCGCTATGTATTACATGTCCTTGTGGCAAAAACGTTTAGTTATAGTGGTCTAGCCCTAACCAATTGCAATCAAGCAACCATACTTTGTAATGTTAATAATGTTGCAGAAGGTTTTCTATCGCCTACTATTAAATCTCTAGTGCATTTTTGGTCGGTGTAGCCAACCCAACACCAGCATTCACCTTTAATAAGGTAGTTACCGCAGCCATGATTACACTAGAAGGGGTTGATACCGACGATGTGATTTCATCTAGTTATGAGCCAAAAGCAACAAACATTTTACGTAGTGATCGAGTACGTTCACTTGATGCTTATAACTCAGAGCATTTAGACTCGCCCATGCTTATGCGCGAAGAATACTGGCAAGATACGACAAACATCTGGCAGACTAATATGATTGATGGCTACACCGCTACCACCTTGTCATTTTCTGCAGAGCTTCCTGTGAAAAAATACAAAGAAGTGAGCGTAAATAATTTCATGAGAAAACTTGAGCTTCAGCTTAAAGCATCAAACTTGGATAATTCAGGGTCAACAGTTACTTCAACAACGGTATCTGTGTGGTTGAGATGCTATTGGACTGAGTTGATAGTCAATCCCAAACGTCTCGCAAACCTTTCTCTTCGCATATCAGACTCTAATAAAATAGTTCATCTTCGGGGGGGATTTTAATGTCAGAACCTCCAAATTATTTCCAAAAATCAGTTTCTTATGTCAGCGGATTCACGCTCATTGAATTAGTAATCGTTATTATAATTTTAGGCATTCTGTCAGTGGTTGCTTTACCGCGCATCGCAAATAATACGTTTCATGAGCGTGGTTTTCATGATTCAGTCAAGTCTGTATTTCAGCATGCGCGACATGTTGCTGTAGCTAGTCGGCGTTTTGTCTGTGTTGATGTTAATGTTGGGGATGGCACTATTTCTCTGACGCGTGATGAAGCTTTACCTGATGGAAAAACATTAATCACATGTAATTCAGCACTCGCCCTTCTTATACCAGAGCCAAACTGCGCATCAACTAATCAGATATGTGCCCCAAGAGGAGTGTTTATTGGTGGCACGTCGAGTCTGATTTTTGATCCACTTGGGCGTTTGGTCAACGCCCCATATTCTATGGCACCAGCGGCAAGTATTACGATTACTAATCAACCCAACATTACGGTTGCACCAGAAACAGGTTACGTAGAATGATATTTCAACGAGGTTTAAGTATGGTTGAATTGGTGACTTTTATCGTTGTAGTCTCGATTGGTGTGATAGGGGTCCTGTCAATCTTTAATGTCACACTGAAGGCGAATACAGATCCTCTTGTTAACAAACAATCGACTGCTATTGCTGAGGCAATGCTAGACGAAATTCTTGCTAAAGACTTTATTGTGGGAGGGTATTCAGGAAGTAATCGTGCGCAATTTGATGATGTCAGCGATTATGCTGACTATAACAAAAATGGTATCGAAGCGATTGATGGTTCGGCGATTGATGGCTTAGAAAATTATGAAATAACAATTAGTATCGATGACGCCGCGGCTTTAGGATTGCCTGATGGCGGTATCAAGAGAGTGACAGCTGCAGTGACTTTGGGTGTCGATACTATTACTTTGATTGGTTATCGAACAAACTATGAATAAGTCATTAAACCGCGGTTTTACACTACTCGAGGCGGTCCTCACCATCGTTATTACTGGTATTCTTGCAGGTATGGTGGCGGTGTTTATTAAAGCGCCCGTGGACAGTTACACTGATACAGTTCGCCGTGCAAATTTAACCGATGCAGCAGATGGTGCCTTACGACGTATTGCCCGTGATATACATGCAGCCTTGCCCAATAGTTTGCGTAGCACAAGTCCAGCCAGCAATAACTGTGTTGAGTTTTTGCCCGTGGTGGGTGGAGGACGCTATCGAGTCGCACCGAGTATTAATGGTTCAGGTGACATCCTAGATTTTTCAGCAGTTGATAGTTCGTTTGACGTTATTGCAGCCACCAATCTACCTGATTTTTCTTCAGGTGCCTCATACCATGCAGTGATATACAACCTCGGTATTTTTGGTGCAGATGCTTATGATACTTCTGGGTTTAAACCTATTCGCGCAGCCATCAAAAGTAGCACTTCTGCAAGCAATATTGAATTGGATGTAGCCAATCAGTTTCCCTTTGAATCACCCGGTAAACGTTTTCACGTGATATCAAATTACTCTGTGGTGTATTCATGTGACATGGTGAACCGTGAGCTAATCCGATCTACGAGAGCCATAACCTCTGAACAACTGTCAAGTTGCCCAGGATCAGATGTGGGTGACGTACTAATGAGTAATATCAGTGCCTGCAGTTTTACCTATACGCCCGCAGTTTCTCAAAGAAATGGATTGCTTACTATGCGCTTAGGTTTAGAAAAATCGGGTGAATCAATTCAACTATATCAAGAGGTGCATGTTAATAATGTTCCCTAAATCGCAACAAGGGTTTACCCTTGTCACCGCTATATTTCTACTGGTGGTACTGGCAGGACTAGGTGCATTTATGACCACTATTTCGCTCAATCAGCAAATTGGCTCGACACTTGACTTTATGGGTGCAAAAGCTTTTCAAGCAGCACGATCAGGCACTGAATGGGGGCTTTATAAGGTGCTAAACACGCCTCCATCTTGTATATCGTCGACTGATATAGGGGTGATAAATGACATGAGAGTAACGATGACATGTAGTGTTATTGCTCCAACAGTCAATATAACAGAAGCAGGTATAGGCGTGATTTATTCCATCACAGCAACTGCTTGCAACATTCCCGATAGCGACACTTGCCCGGGGGTCGTGTCAAATCCTGATTACGTTGAACGCAGGTTCACTGTGCTAGCAGATACAACACAGTAACGGATTAAAGAACCTAATCTACGTTACTGGTTTTCGTGACTCATATCGTGTTCTGATCAACAAAGACTACTTTATCAGATCCACGGATCAGACTCTTTTGATGGTAGGTAAACCAGACCCACAAGCCTAATTCGTGATAAAAGTCATAAAGTAGACATATAATGAACATATGACAGTTAAATGATGGGCATACTACCCACCATCAGTCATTGCGTTACATTATATTTAGCAATGTATCAGAACTGATCATCCAATCAATGGAAGACCTTATTTTATAAGTTGTCCGAATTAATCAAGCCAAATGGGTCATCTATACTGCTGCTTGGTTCAGTAAACCATCTTGCTCCTTGGTCAGTCATATAAAAATGGTCCTCTAAACGAATACCAAACTTGTCAGGTATAACCAACATAGGTTCGTTGCTGAAACACATACCTGTTGCTAACTGTGTTTTATTGCCACCAACTAAATATGGCCACTCATGGATATCTAAACCAATACCATGACCAGTTCGGTGTGGACAGCCAGGCGTTTGATATTCTGGCCCTAATCCTTGTGATGCTAAGTAACCACGAGCTGCATCGTCTACAGCTTCACAAGGCACACCTATTTTTGCGGCATTGAAGGCGGCAAGTTGTGCGGTTTTTTCCATATTCCAAAACTCCCGCTGCTCATCTGTAGGTTCACCAAATACATAAGTACGGGTAATATCTGATAAATAATCGTGTACTTTACAGCCGGTATCTATTAGTACCATGTCGCCAGCCTGCAGCACTTGTGCATCTTTAACACCATGAGGGAAAGACGTGGCGACCCCAAAAAGTACAATACAAAAATAGCTACCCGGCGCACCCACCTTTTGGTGTGCACATTTAATAAAGGCCTCTACTTCTGTGGTACTTATGCCTACATAAAGCATACTTGCCGTAGCTTGATGTACAGCAAGTGTCATGTTCATTGCCGCTTGCATTAAGACAATTTCATTATCAGATTTGTGCATTCTGCAATGGGCAGTCACTGACTGTGCGTTAATTAGATCTAAGCCATTTTGTACTTTATTGATACCATCAAATATAAAGAACTGCGCATTTTCATCAATGCCTATTGTCGCGGTATCACTTATATGTAACTGCTCTAATACATCTATAAATAAAACGTAGGGGCTTTGGTGTTCTTGCCAGCCATGGATTGGTCCATCTATGACCTTAAAACCATTTAACGTGCCTATTTCAAAATAGGGCGCGATATATTGCACAACACCAACTGCAGGTAATATTGCGCCGACCATACGCTCACTCGCGTACCATTTCATACCAGTAAAATACGTAAGATTTGTGCCCGCATTTAGGTAAATAGCATCAATATTATTTGCTTGCATATAGGCTTGAGCTTTCGCAATACGTGCTAGATGTTCTTTGGGTTGGATTGGCATAACTGTCTTTGTCATATCTTTTAATGTGGCTAATGCTTGCTCTGGTGTTTGAGTACCAATACCAATAGTTGTCATTTTTTCTCCTTAGTGTTTAGGTACCTTTATAGTACAAACTTTATTATTTCTTAATTTATTTGGAAGCTTAAGTTATCGAAAAAAACTAAAAATCAAAGTATCGATAAACTAGGGCGCAGCACGATGTCTTGAATGACAGAGCCACGTTGTTCAACTGCCATAAATTTCATATGAGGTTAGCTTACCAAGGTCCTCATCATTTTTAACCACAAACAATGCATAATTTAGTTTAATCATGGTGACCTCAGCGTTTTGATTACTTCAGTCTGATAGATGTGGTCAGACAGCAGCAAGCATATATATATAAATAAGACGGCGTGAAATAAAATGAAATGTTGTCTGGTCCCTTAAGCTGAGATGAGTATTACACAGCACTTTTTTTCAAGGGTTGTGTTGCTTTAATAAGATTAGCAGGACAGTGATCAAAAAATAGTTCAAGGAAATATGAAAATGATGTCAAAATATTTTACAAAGAAAGCTCTTACCACCGTAATGGTGCTCTATATCAGTATTGTTTTTATCCAAGCGTTACGATTTAAGTTTTTTGATTCGGTGGAAACGCTGCACATATTTAGTACGCTAAACATATGGGCTTTCGATACATTTGGTATTGAAGGGCTCTTTCTACCTCCTGGAATTTTTAATGCCTATGTTGTCGGAATTTCTGAGTTCATTGCCTCAATAGTGATGTTAATTGGCTTATTCAGTTCTCGTAAATTCTTGATCCCCATTGGCGCATTAATGTCATTAGGTATAATCTCAGGGGCTATATTTTTTCACTTGTTTACGCCACTGGGCATAAACGTTTTAGACGACGGCGGATTACTATTTTCTTCGGCGTGCGGCATATGGATAATGTCCTTGGCTATAATATTCATGAACAAAGATTCTTTACTGATACTAATTTCAAAAGACACGTCAATAAATAACTTTGAATGAAACTGAGCATAAATGCTCGTATTACAAAACCTTAAAGCCTTGCTTTGACCAAGGACGTGTATAAAGTGCCAGAGTACTTGGTTACCCTACTGCAGAGTTTAAGCACTTTTAAGATGCACATGTGCTTGGTCAGGCATCAACTGTTTTGCAAACAAAAGCACATTAATCGAATCTATTTTAGTTTATCAGCCAGCTCAATATTAAAGAGTACCTAGGTCAAGTATTTCTGACAACTGGGACAGAAACAAAAACAACAACAGAGGCTCTTCACTCTGGCAATACTAAGAGGTTTCAAAGGAAGCCCTTTGATAAAAGTATTAACGTTTCTTCCCCAACTCTTTGCTATCAAAGCGAGGAGCAACTAAGCCACTCAGAATATTCAATTCAAGTCAACTTAGCGCTAGCCATACACCTACGCCAATCAATAAGGTGCCAGAAATACCGTTCATCCATCTAATATTATTACCTTTATTAAGCAAAGTTTTTAATCCTTTCCCCCCTGTGGCATAAATCAGCATACAGATAAACTCACTGAACATAATAATGCTCACAAGGGCAAAAAGTTGAAATGTAATAGGTTGAGTAGCATCTATAAATGGCGGTAAAATAGACAGCATAAACGCCCAACCTTTGGGGTTAGCAATGGCTGTTACAAAACCTTGTGATATCAAAGCATAACGATTAAGTGCTAAGTCCATCTCTGTGCTGAGAGACAATTGTGTACCTGACCAATACATTTTACATCCTAAATAAATCAGATACAGCCCGCCTATCCACTTAAACCAGATAAACAATGTGGGATAATTTAGCATAATTGCGGCAGCACCCATCACCGCCGACACAGCAACTAAAGCCACGCCACAAACTTCGCCTAACATCATCCATAAAGTGCGGCGTAAACCCACCTTTAACCCCAATGTCATAGCCAATGTCATGCACATGCCTGGCGTAATCGAAATGAAAAATATTGTAGGAATAAATACGGCGAGCGTGGCAAAAGTTGGCATATGAGATCATTAAAATAAAAACAGGCTCGCATCTTACGGCCCTAAAGATATTATTGGAATTTTATAAAGTATTAACGTGGATTAAATTACAATAATAAATCTTTGACTACGTTTGTTGATACTCACTCGATACATATAATGTGTGGGAAAATATTTTGCTGAAGGTAGGTTTGATAAAATAAAAACACGCCGATATATTAGGTTCTTTAGAAAAGAGAACTCTGTCCTAACGTGCGACATATATTAGTGTGTAAGTGTGTGCGATTAAGTGTGTGTGATTAAGTGTGTGCGATTAAGTTATGCAGGGTCTGACTCGCTGCTTGGTTACGTCTAACATCGGGGCAGTAGGCATCTACTCAGGACTTTACATCACTATTTGGGCATGTACTATCGCTATTATTGGCGTTACACAGTGGTACTAGAACATATGAATTGAGTGAGAGACCTTACTGCTGTGCTGAACCAACTTGGACCATCAATTAACAATACAATACATTACCTAATTTATCATTGAGGCTAAAAATAAGGATTTGCAAGTTGATACCTGAATTGCCCTATTGGTAGGCAGCCAATTTTATTCATTAAACTCATCCAACATGCAGTCCCGGGTTAGAATTTTTAATAATTCGATTCGAGGTAACTGATTGGAAGTTGCAATACATTTGTCTTCAACGTCTATCGTTTGTAAACTTATTTTTGAGCAAAGAGCACACAACATCTTGAATTGGGTCAGTAAGGATAGTATTACTGTGCCAATTAAGACAAATTTTACTTGCTGCTCGAAGGCCGGTTTTATTCGCAGTGTTGGCTTACATACCTTTGTAATTTCTGCAAATAACTGTCTTGAGTCGCATCATCTAACCAAGCGATTTTAAAGGCATTGCTGACTAAGGTCACGATCTGGTTCTGATCAAACTTACCTTCATTTTGTAACTCAATCAGATTTTCATTTAAATACGCCCTAAAATAAGCAGGATCGTCCGAATTGATCGTAACTAGCATGTCTTTATTAAGCATTCTGTGGATTTCATCAGAGGTAAGCGACTGCACCACAAACCGATTAGATATTGGGCATACCGTAAGCCCAATTTTTTTGTCTTTGATAAGCTCACACAATACCTCGCTCTCTAATGAGTTAATACCATGATCGATACGATCAATCTGAATATCACTAATACATTGTTCAATATGTATTAGTGTATTTTGCTGATTAACATCACAATGCATAGTGAGCTTTAAACCCATTTTTTTTGCTTCGCTGAACACTTTAATAAATTTAATTGGAGGATTGTGCCTCTCATCAGAATCAAGTCCTACACCCACTAACCATCCTAGATACGGTTTTGCTAAGTCCAAATGCTGCATGGCAGACTCAGCGCTCATATCACGTAAAAAACACATGATTAGTTGGCTCTTAATACCTAACGCTTGTTCTGCATCGACTTGCGCCTTGTGAATACCCACTATGACAGTATCAAAACTAATTCCTCTTGTCGTATGAGCTTGTGGGTCGAAAAACAGCTCTGAATATAAGGTTTCTTGGCTCCGCGCTTTGGTTAAATAAGCATAGGTCAATTGGTAAAAATCATCCTCATCAATCAGCACATCCATGCCTGCATAATAAATACTTAAGAAAGAAGGTAAGTCGTGAAAATCATATGCCGCGACTAATTCCTCTGGGGTTTTGTAAGGTAACTCAACGGAATTTTTCTTAGCAAGTGCAAAACTCAATTCTGGTTCGAGGGTTCCCTCAAGATGCACATGTAGTTCTGCCTTCGGCATGTTTTTGATGAAGCTTTGCATGTTAAATTCACTCAGTATTTATATTTAAAATATTCTAAGCAATTTTAATACCTACATGCACACACCTCTTTTTGCCGATGCTGATGGGCTTCGTCATTGTTTTTTAAAAATCGGGTTCCCAAAAAATAGATGAGATGCACTATTTACGTGCGAAAATATAAATTGGAGTAAGCGACTAGATGCTCAAGTTCGCACTGTCGCAGAGTTACTACGCTCAGACTTATAGAGAAAAGTGGCAATATTTATGCTTAATTTAGGAATAAATATCAATCAGCTTTAGGTCAGACATAAGACTAAAGAAACATCCACATAGGATGTTTCTTTAAAAAATCAGATTAAATGCTGACTCGCTTGTAAGGACGATATTCTGGCATCCAAAAATTCTGTTCAATCCGCTCTTTTAAGATTTCATCTGACACTTCTAAGGCCAGATTTTGCTGCATGGCTATTTTTGCTACATCAAAGGCAATTTTTCTACTCAACTTGGCTATTTCGCCTAATGCGGGCAGTAACTCACCTTGCCCAGTTGCGGCAAGAGGTGATGCTTCTGCCAAAGCTGCGCTGCTCGCAAGCAACATTTCATCACTGATCAAACTGGCTTTAGCGACAATGACACCCAAACCAATACCGGGGAAAATATAGCTATTATTACATTGTGCTATTGGGTAGGTTTTGCCTTTATATTCAACAGGTTTGAATGGACTACCTGTAGCAACAATGACCTGACCATCAGTCCACTCAATGACCTGCTGTGGCGTTGCTTCAACGTGGCGAGAAGGATTACTCAGAGGAAAAATAATGGGTAGCTTACAATTCTTTTTCATACTGCGGATAACTTGCTCAGTGAATAAACCCGCTTGACCAGATACACCAATCAAAATATCAGGTTGAGTGCAATTTACCACATCCAACAATGAAGCAAATTCTCCACTAAAAGACCACTCTTGGATTGCTTCTACTGGCTGAACCAAACGTTGTTGGAAGTCTCGTAAACCTTGCATGCCTTCGGTAAGTAAACCAAAGCGGTCAACCATAAATACTTGACCGCGAGCTTGTATATCTGAAATACCTTCTCTGCACATTTGTTGAACAATTTGTTCAGCTATGCCGCAACCAGCAGAACCAGCACCTACAAACACCACTTTTTGTTCCGACAGTTTAGTATTTTTACTTTTACAAGCAGCCAATATAGTACCAACTGCCACTGCAGCTGTACCTTGTATGTCGTCGTTAAAACAGCAAATTTTATCTCTGTAACGCTCCAACAGAGGTGTAGCATTCGGCTGAGCAAAATCTTCAAACTGTAGCATGGCCTCTGGCCAGCGACGATGAATAGCCTTGATAAACATATCAACAAACTCATCATACTCTACTTGACCAATACGTTTGTGACGCGCGCCCATATACATAGGATCAGCCAACAGTTTTTCGTTGTTAGTGCCAACATCTAACATTACAGGCAAGGTATATGCTGGGCTTATGCCGCCACAAGCGGTATACAAAGATAATTTACCGATAGGAATACCCATGCCACCAATACCTTGGTCACCCAGTCCTAAGATACGTTCACCATCGGTTACAACAATGACTTTTACCTTACGTTTGGTAGCGTTGCGTAAGATATCATCCATTTGATGACGTTCAGAATAAGAAATGAATAATCCACGAGAACTACGATAAATATCTGAAAATTGCTCGCAGGCATCGCCTACTGTAGGCGTATAGATGATGGGCATCATCTCGTCAATATGTTCTTTGACTAGCCGGTAATACAAGGTTTCATTGTTATCCTGAATAGACCTTAAATAGATATGTTTGTTTATGGTTTCATCAAAACTTGAATACTGCATATATGCGCGATCAACTTGCTCCTCAATAGTTTCGTATCTTGGAGGAATGAGACCAGTTAAATTAAACGTAACGCGTTCATCAGAACTAAATGCACTGCCTTTGTTAAGTAGAGGCGTTTCTAAGAGTGAAGGTCCAGAATGGGGAATGTAAAGCGCACTCTTTTTAACTGAATTTGCCATTAACGTATTGTCCTGTGATTTTGTATTGTTATTTTAATTATCCTTGACTAAGTATGCCAAGAAATGCGATATGTTATTTTAAATGACGTTTCAAGAACTGTTTTAAATACTGTTTCAAGTACTGTTTCAAGTACTTTTTTAAAATATGTCTTCAATTTGCTTTTTACTTTGCTCACCTTGATCAGCAGCTTCGATAATTTGTGCATCTGCCACAAATACATGAGGTTCTGTGCCTTGGGTAAAGTATTCAAACATAGATGTATTGTCTGTTCTATTAGTAAGTTTACCTGTCCCCTTATCTATACGTACAGTCAATAAATCTGTAGGCATCGGCAACAAATGCTCAGGTTGGCCAGCCAGAGCATATTGCATAAACCTGATCCAAGCTGGCTGTGCCGCATGCGCGCCGGACTCACTGCCTACTAAAGCATTACCAATATAATTATACTTTTTAGGATTTTTGTTAACCAAATTTTGATTACGTGTGGTGCGACCCAGACGACGATTATTATCATCAAACCCGACCCATACAGTAGCCACTAAGTCTGGTGTAAACCCGCTAAACCATGTATCACGAACGTCGTTGGTAGTACCTGTTTTACCTGCAATGTCACTTCGACGGTTCATCAACAACGCTGCACGCCACCCAGTACCACGGTTATCCCAACTACCGTTAATTTGCACTGCAGAACGCATCATTTCTGCGACTAAGAATGCATTTTCTGCACTTATGACTCTTGGAGCTGAAAGAATTTTTTTGACGGGCTCAGCAATCTGTTGTGCTACGCCAAACTCTGCAGCTAACAGTGCTTCAATATCTTCGGATTCTCTGTTGGTTTGATTTGTTTGGACTTCGGCAACACAGGGGTTACAGGCATTTTTTGGATTGGCTCTCCATAATATATCGCCCATTTCGTTTTCGATGCGCTGAATAAAATGAGGTTGGATTAAAAATCCACCATTGGCAAATACCGCCATGGCGGTCGCTACTTCCAGTGGTGTATGGGATCCAGAACCTAATGACAATGTTTCATCTAAGGGAATATCATCTTTACTAAAACCAAAACGGGTAAGATGTTCAGCAACCTTGTCGAGTCCTACAGCCCTGAGCAGACGCACTGACACAACATTTTTTGATTTAGTTAGAGCAATTCTCATTCGGATTGGACCATCATACTCGGCAGGTGAATTCTCAGGACGCCAAGCATTTCCTGAACCGGATTGCCATTGTGTGATGGGAGCGTCATTTATCACGCTTGCTAAAGTGTAACCATTTTCTAATGCGGCTGAGTAAATAAAAGGTTTAATGTTAGAGCCAACTTGTCTCTTAGCTTGAGTTGCACGGTTAAATTGGCTTTGATAAAAACTATATCCCCCAACCACGGCTTGTGCAGAACCATTTTTCGGATCCAGAGCAACAAAAGCACCGCTCGCTTGTGGGTATTGAGCAAGTTGCCAATGTGAGTCATTCTCTCTTTTACGAATTAAAATCAGTGCCCCTGCTTGCACTATATCACTCGCTATTTTAGGTTCAATTCCTTGTTTTGCGTCATTGATAAATGGTCTCGCCCAATCTAAACCGTCCCAATCAATGATGCTAAACTTTCCTTGCTGGTTGAAAATGATAATATCTTTTTCATTTACTTTGACAACAATAGCAGGCTGCATGGATTCGAAGGTTTGTACGTCTTTCAGGTAGCTTAGCATTTGTTCCTCAGGCCAAGGTTCTGAGTTGATTAGTTCAGATATTTCGGGCTCTGAAAGCGCTTTATCTTTATCGTCAGCGACGTCTGTTGACCAAAGTTGTTTAATCGCTCCGTGATAGCCATGACGTTCGTCATAATCGTGTAAGTTTTTTCGAACAGCCTGTTGCGCTTCAGCTTGTAGGTTTGATGACACGGTAGAGTAAATTTGATACCCGCCGGTTTCAGCCTCGTCTTTACCGTACAGTTCGATCATTTCGCTATAAATAATATCTGCTAAGTAGGGTGCATCTAATTCTATTTCTGCACCATATTTTTTAGCAGTAACAGGAGCATTTACCGCTTGTTCAAATTGCTCTCGATTAATATATTCTTCATCCAACATGCGCAGCAAAACGATACGTCTTCTTAGCAACGAGCGCTCAGGGCTACTTATAGGGTTAAGTGCTGATGGAGCTTGAGGTAACCCTGCAATAGTAGCTATCTGCGCCAATGTCAGTTCATTAAGTGACTTTCCATAATACACCTGTGCTGCGGCACCAAAACCAAAAGCTCTGTGGCCCAATTCTACTTTGTTTAAATACAATTCTAATATTTCTTGTTTGCTTAGTAGTTGTTCCATATGCCAAGCTAAAATTATTTCACGAATCTTGCGGATGTATTTTTTTTCGCGGGTTAAGAAAAAGTCTCGTGCCATTTGCATCGTTAGTGTACTTCCACCCTGTCCTTTTTCGCCAGTGACGACTAAATTAACTAATGCGCGCATCATGCCGATAGGATCTATACCAGAATGTCCATAGAATCGACTGTCTTCGGTGGCGATAATCGCTTGTTTTAGCTGTTCTGGGATTTGGTCAAGAGTAAGTGGGATACGACGTTTTACCCCATATTGAGAGATCAATTTTCCATCTTGGGTAAAGATACGCATGGGCGTTTGCAATCGAACATCTTTCAGGACGTCGACGCTAGGCAAGTCAGATTTGATATAAAAATAGGTACCTAATAATATGGTGATACCGACAACAAATGAGACAGAAATGGTAATTAATGCAGGTTTAAGTAACTTCACGGATAGATAATACCAAGGCAACTTTTAATAAATGATCTACATTTTATACCTATGTACAGTTATTAGAACCATAAATAACAAAAAATTACGTAATAATGATCCTGTGAACTATTCCAATGCAAACGGATGTCTAACAATTGAAAAAATTATTTGGCCCAAAAGCACAAAAGATGATTGGTCTTGATATCGGTACTCGCTTTATCAAAGCAGTAGTTCTCGAAAAATCAGGTGCACAATATAACTTACAAGCCTATGCCTGCGAGCCCATTCAGGGTAATGCTTTTGCAGAGCGTGAAATTAAGGATTTCGAAGCAGTTAGTCATGCACTTAAAAAAGTGAAACTTGCCTTAAAAATTAAAGGTAAGTTAGTTGCCATCGCAGTATCGGGGTCAACTGTACTTAATAAAATTGTGTATATGGATCCGGGACAAACCGATCATGAACTTGAAAGCCAGATTGAATTGGAAGCGGATAGTCTTATACCGTACCCATTGAATGAGGTGTATATTGATTTTGAAGAGATAATGAACAGTCAAACCATTAATAATAAAGTACAAGTATTATTAAGCGCAGTTCACAAAGAATTAATTGACCGCAGGATCACATTGCTAGATGAAGTAGGCTACGAAGCCAAAGTCGTTGATGTTGAAAGTTATGCCTTAGGTGCAGCAGTTGCGTCTTTTCACCCACATGAAGCCGAAGAAACCGTTTGTTGTATCAATATCGGTGCCAGTCATTTGCAAATGTGCGCAGTAAAAGACGGGCAAGTCATATATACCAAAGACCACAACTTTGGTATGGACGCATTGATCCAAGACTTGACCATGCTTTACAGCCAAGAACGTTCTCAAATTGAACAACAATTAACTGATGGCACATTACCAGAAACATGGAAACAAGACGCATATCCGATGTTCTTGGCTAACCTTCAACAGAATATCAACCGAGCATTGCAAGTGTATATTAGCGCGTCCGGTAAAACTCGCCCAAGTTCATTACTTATATGCGGTGGCGGTGGATACATAAAATCCTTGCCTGACGATTTAACTGCAGATTTAGGTATAGAAGTCATCTGTTTTAACCCATTTACCAACATGGTGATTGCAGATAATGTTAATCAAGATGACTTAGAACAAGTCACAGGCCAACTCATTATCGCTGCGGGATTGGCCAGTAGGAGTTTTCAAGCATGGCACATATAAATTTACTGCCTTGGCGCGAGAGTCGAAGAGCTGAACATAAAAAAAATTACCTGACCTTGTTAGTCGCACTAACAACGATTGCATTCAGCTTAATGTTTATTGCTGGCAATGTGCTTGATAAAATGACCGGAAATCAAAATTATCGAAATAATTTTATTGAGCAACAAACAGCCATATTAGACAAACAGATTAAAAAAATTAAAAATATTAAAAAAGACAAAGAAGCTATTGAACAAAGAATGGCCTTAATAGAACAGCTTGAGTCAAGCAGAAACGCCGTACCAATAGTTTTGGATGAGCTGGTGAGATTAGTACCCAATGGCTTATCTTTTCGCAGTTTTTCTCGTCAGGGCAATCTTATTGAAATATTGGGAGTAAGTGAATCAAACAACAGGTTGGCAGATTTTATGCGCCAATTAGAAGATTCAACTATTTTTAGTAGTGGTGAATTATCTTCTATTAAGGCTGATACATCTGCTCTAGAAGCAGTCAGTGATTTTAAGCTTACCTTTACTATTAATCCGAGTGTTGCTCCAGATTTTTCAGTGATTAAAGAGGAGCCACAAAAATGAAATTTGATTTTAATAAATTAAAGGAGATTAACGATTTAGATTTCGAACAAGTGGCTACTTGGCCTTTTGAAGTTAAATCTCTGGTTGCAGTGTTTGTTGTGGTAATTGGCCTAGTGGGTGGATATTATTTTTTAATAAAAGATAAACTGCCATTACTCGAAGTGGCTCAGAATAAAGAGTTATCGTTAAAGCAAACCTACCAAGGTAAGTATCGTATTGCCGTCAACTTACAAGCCTACGAAGAACAACTCACTCAATTACAAAACGATTTTTCATCTATGCTAAAGTCACTTCCGACTAGCAATGAAACACCTGGATTACTGGATGACATTACATTAGTGGGCACATCTGCCGGACTTACGTTCAGATTGTTAAATTGGCAAAGAGAAATTCCAAAAGAATTCTATTCAGAGCTGCCAATTGAAATGGAAGTATTTGGTGGGTATCACAACTTTGGACAATTTGCTTCAGAGATAGCCGGATTGCCTCGAATTGTTACAGTACATGATTTTGAAGTCACCCAAGAAGTCAATACTCTTAAGCTTAAAGTACAGGCAAAAACGTACAGAACATCTAATGAGCAAGACACTACAACGGAAGAGCAAGCACAATGAACCATATTAGAATTGTGTTAGTAGCAGCACTATTAAGTGGCTGTGAAGCCAAAGTTGACGATTTACAAATATTTATTGCTGAGGTCAAACAGACAACTAGCGTTAATATAGAGCTGTATCCTGAATTTGAAAGCAAACCTACCTTTATTTATTCTGCTAACACTTTACGCAGTCCATTTCGACGTCCAAGAAATACAGGTGTTAGAGTCAAAGCAAAAGTAGCATCCCAATCTAATTGCGCACAACCCGATTTTAATCACAGCAAACAACCATTGGAAAAATTTGGTATCGATGCATTATCTATTACCGGCGTTTTTCAATCTAATGGTAAAAAATGGGTGCTAATTAAATCTAATACTGGCAGCTTATTTAAAGCTACAATTGGCGATTACCTAGGATTGTTTTTCGGGAAAATCGATTCTATTCAAAATGGCACAGTTTCTTTTACTGAAATGCTGCCCGATGGTGCTGGCTGCTGGCAGAAAAAGCAAGCCACACTCACCATGCTTTCGAAGGCAGGAGAAGATGATGTCTGAGCGTTTTATTTTTAACAAAAAACTTAATCGAACTAATCCAATATGGTTTTGGCTAACTGCACTAGTTGCGGTAACTGCAAGCTTATTTGCATTCGAATCATTTGGCCAAGAAAATGCTGTTGTATTATTCGATGCTAAACCTAAAGCTGACAAAGTTTTTCATTCTGAATTGCAAGACATACAGTTTTCACGTTTGCCCAATGGCGGAGCGAAAGCTTTGATAACGTTTAGTAATGGAAATTTTCAGCTGCAGTTGAGTGAAACAGATAAAACATTAAGTTTGGTTTTGCCCAGAACAAAATTAGCCGACGAGCAATTGTTTACGCTTGATGTGGTGGATTTTGCAACACCAGTTAATTCCATTGAAACATTTCAAGATGAAGAACAAACCAGAGTTGAGTTTTTACTGCAAGACAGAATCATCTTTCGTCATCAAAAAGGTGCCAATAGTCTAAGTATAGAAATCGAAAAGCGAACGCAAGATAGCCCGCCAGATAGTCAACAAACCGATTTTGCTGGCGAACCGATTTCACTCGATTTTCAAGACGTCCCCGTTCGCCAAGTCCTGCAAATAATAGCCCAAGTTAACGGTTTTAATTTGGTTACGACTGACACGGTTACAGGAAACGTGACTATCAGTTTGTCTGGAGTTCCTTGGGATCAGGCTTTAGATATGATTTTAAAGATCAAAGGATTGGACAAAAGACTCGAAGGAAATATATTACTTATCGCGCCCACTGAAGAACTAACTGCTCGAGAAACACAACAATTACAATCTAAGCAACAAGTAGCTGAACTAGCACCTTTAATCTCGACAAACGTGCAAATTAATTATGCTAAAGCGCAAGACTTGGCCGCCATTCTCAAAGGTACTGATAACAGTATTCTAACACCTAGAGGTAGTGTTGCAGTTGATGAAAGAACCAACACACTTTTACTTAGGGATACACAAACATCAATCGATGAAGCAAGAATTTTAGTTGATGCCTTAGATATCCCTATCAAGCAGGTATTGATAGAATCACGTATGGTGACTGTAAGAGACAACGCTAGCGAGTCATTAGGTGTACAATGGGGGTTGAGCAATACTATTAGTAATGGAGCCGTATCAGGCTCATTATCGGGTGCTGATTCCCTAACCAGCGGCGTGATCCCTTCTATAACAGACAGGCTCAATGTGGCGTTGCCAGTGAGTAGTCCAGCTGGGCGAATTGGTATACAAATCGCACGACTGCTGGATGGAACCATCATCGACTTAGAGTTATCTGCACTGGAATCTGAAAATAAAGGTGAAGTCATTGCAAGCCCTCGTATTACTGTAGCAAATCAACATGAGGCTTATATTGAACAAGGAACAGAAATTCCTTATGTTGAAGCAACCTCAAGTGGCGCTACTTCGGTTGAATTCAAAAAGGCAGTTTTAAGTTTGAAAGTCACTCCACATATCACTCCGGATAATAGGATTATTATGGATTTAGTTGTGACCCAAGATACACGTGGGGATACGGTGTCAACATCTACTGGTGATGCAGTTGCAATTGACACTCAAGAAATAAGCACACAAGTGTTAGTTGAAAATGGTGAAACCATAGTATTAGGTGGAATTTTCCAGCAGAGCTCTTCAAACGATGTACGAAAAGTACCACTTTTAGGTGATTTACCTTTTGTAGGTTATTTATTCAAAAATTCATCAGAAATAATGGAAAAACGCGAGTTATTAATCTTTGTGACGCCTAAGATTTTGACAGATGAATTAAGAACTAAGTGAAATTTGGACATGTTTCATCGTTAAATCTATTTAAAAAACAGTTTTATCGCTTGTTTAGACTGTTTTTTTATTATTCCTGCTGCATAATCTTTACAAAGCTTGCAAATTTCACCGTAAAACTGAGATAATCATCATCTCGAAATTTTCGACGAGGTCTGGTTAATCCATAAAAGGGTAGCCGAACAGAACTTTCTACCCCTTAAACATAGTTGTGAAATAAGCAAAAATGGCTGAAAAACGTAATATATTCCTTATAGGCCCGATGGGTGCTGGTAAAAGCACTATTGGTAGACACCTTGCAGACGAACTTCATCTAGAATTTTTTGATTCTGATCAAGAGATTGAGAAACGCTCTGGCGCAGATATCGCTTGGATATTTGATCTTGAAGGAGAAGAAGGCTTCCGTCTGCGTGAAGAAAACATCATTAACGACTTAACTGATAAACAAGGCATTGTTTTGGCAACGGGCGGTGGTTCTGTAGTCAGCAAAAATGTTAGAAATAGGTTATCAGCACGAGGCATAGTGGTATATTTACAAACTACTATTGATAAACAAGTCGCTAGAACTCAGCGTGACAAGCGTCGTCCCTTGTTACAGAAAGACGATCCTGAGACAGTGTTGCGTAACTTAGCAGATGAACGTAATCCGTTATATGAAGATGCAGCTGATTATATTGTCGATACCGACGACCAAAGTGCCCGTGCTGTTGCGAACCAGATCATCGTTAAGATAGGTTTGTAAATCTTTTTTCTTATGTAACAATTATAGGGCTAGCTAAATATGGCGACACTAACAGTTGAGTTGGGTGAGCGTAGCTACCCTATATTGATTCAAGCCAATCTTCTTAAAAATCCTGCAGTTCTAAGCAAACACCTCACTACAAATAAAGTAGTAGTGGTAACCAATGACGTAGTCGATCCGCTCTACTTTTCTATTGTCAATGAGGCCTTAGCTGGCTTTGAAGTTAATAAAATTATCGTGCCTGATGGCGAACAATACAAAAATTTGAAGAGCTTTGAAATGGTTATTTCAGAGCTGTTAGGGATGTCTGCTGGTCGCGATACAACTTTAATTGCATTAGGTGGTGGAGTTATAGGTGACTTAACTGGTTTTGTTGCTGCAAGTTTTCAGCGTGGTGTGCCCTTCATTCAGATCCCTACTAGCTTATTGTCACAAGTTGATTCATCAGTTGGTGGAAAAACAGCAGTGAATCACCCTTTAGGCAAAAATATGATTGGTGCGTTTTACCAACCAAAAGCTGTTTTAATCGATACCAATAGTTTAAGCAGTTTGCCTAAACGTGAATTTGCAGCGGGAATGGCTGAAGTAATTAAATATGGTGTGATTTACGACTCAGACTTTTTTGGATGGTTGGAGGAAAACCAGCATGCTATCAAGCATCAAGAACTAACAGCACTGCAATACATGATTGCTCGCTGTTGTGAAATAAAAGCAGAAATAGTGGCTATTGATGAAAGGGAATCTGGCTTGAGAGCATTACTCAATTTAGGTCACACATTTGGCCATGCCATTGAAGCTGAAAAAGGTTATGGAAACTGGTTACACGGCGAAGCCGTCTCAGCAGGCATCGTTCTTGCTTGTGCAGTAGCAACTAAGATGAATTGGCTCGAAGCGTCAGAATTCAGTCGCATCGAATCCCTGCTACAAGCATTTGATTTACCTACAGTTGCACCTGTTGATATGGCATATGACAGCTTTATTCGACATATGCGACACGATAAAAAAGTGCAAGCTGGTCAGTTGTTTTTTGTTATACCGAAGGGAATTGGCAAAGCGGTGGTCACAAATGAAGTATCTGAAGAGGTGTTACGCGCCGTTCTTTCTTAGGATTAGATTTTTACTTGTTATATCTATGTTTTATGCACAGATGTAATACGTATCTCCACCTAGGTATATGCAAATGGCTGTCTCAGAACTTAACGACCGATTAGACTATTTAATCAGTTATTCTTCACAACTTGTGTTTGTTTGCAGCGACAAGATTCAACTGCAATCCAAAGTCATTGAAAGCTTTATTGCTCAGCAAAGTGAACACGCTGACTTAGCTTTACTCACTGCAAATGAGTTAACTCCTTTGGCTAATTATCGAGAAAAATTATTTCGACAACTCATCAGCCAAAACCAAGAGGCAGATTTTAATCGGCCTCTCAATCAACTGCTAGCTAAGTTAAACGAGCATAATGGTCCAATTTTGATCAGCGTTTTTCAAGCTGAAAAGTTGCCTAATAAGCTTGTTAAAGAATTATGGGACTTGGTCTTACAAAGCCGCTTTGCCAACAACAAACAGCATCTTAATGTATTGTTAATGGGGCTTTCTGATTGGGCACAAATGACTAAATCAGGCTTAGGAGCTAAATCCAAAGGTCAACCTATAGTGTTAAATAGTCAAAACGACATCCAACACATCAATGATAATGAATTTTCTGATTTAGAATCACTAATTCAAGATAAACGAAAAAAGTTTGCTCAACGTATACAGGATCGTCATTACCAGTCTGCTGTTTCTCAGCCTATTTATAAAAAATGGTGGGTAGCGACTTTATTTGGATTGGTTTTTTTAATCACTTTTACTGGAATATTAGGCTGGCAATATTCAGAGAAGGTTAGTGTAGTCATATCCTTTGTTAACGCCCAGATTTTTACCCAAGAACAACCTGTCAAACTCTCTGATATGACAGAATTAGAAAAGCTACCATCCGAAATAATGACTCAGCCCGAACCTCAAATTATTAGAAAACTCGATACATCGACTAATTCACCTATCGTTAAACAAGTGAACACCAAAGATATACTGGTTACTGACTGGAAAACGGCAAGTGCTAAAATTAAAGAGTATTCAAACAACGTTCTTTTACAAACCAGTAATAATGATGAACAAACAAAACTATCTTCAGAACCAGACCCCTCTATTATAGCTGTTGTGTCTGCAGATGAGACAAACACTGTTAATGATTATCGAATCGAAGATAAGGTTAAGTTTGATCCCATAGTCAAAAAAACAGAATTACAGTTGAGTAATATTGAACAAGTTTTAACTGATGATGTCCTTTATCCTGTGCCTGAAATGTTGTTGGCACTACCTTCTGAAAATTTTCTAATTCAAATAGCTGCAATGGCTAATGTGAATATCTTGCAAGATTACATTAGAGATGAGCAGCTTGGCCAACAACTATGGTTATATAAAACTCAACGTTACGGTGGAGATTGGTATGTGTTGTTGAAAAACCAACATTTTTCTTCAATAGATCTTGCTAGAGCAGAAATAATCAACCTAGCGGACAGCATGTTAAGAAATACACCTTTTGTTAAGCGTGTTTCCCAAGTCAAACAAGAAATAAGCATTTCTGTGCCTTAAGCTATTTGTTGTTTCTACCTAGTGCCGTTACAATCCTGCCAGACAAATTTGCGGCTTTGACTTGGTTGAAACATTGGCAGTGACAAAAGATAAAAAAAATAGAGCTTTTTTAAAATGGGCTGGCGGTAAATTCAGTCTTATTGAAGACATAACCGCTAAGCTTCCACAAGCCAAAAAACTCATTGAGCCATTTGTTGGTGCAGGTTCAGTATTTCTCAATACCAATTATTCTAAATATCTACTCAACGATATAAACGCTGACTTGATTAATTTATATAATATTGTCAAACATCAATCTAGCGATTACATAACAGACAGTGCTAAGTTTTTCACACCCGCTTTTAATGAAGAGCAACGTTATTACCAAATAAGACAAGAGTTTAATGACAGTGAAGATATCTATGAAAGGGCTATTTTCTTCCTTTACTTAAACAGGCATGGTTACAATGGGTTATGCCGCTATAATAATAGTGGAAAATTTAATGTGCCTTTTGGCAGGTACAAAGCTCCTTATTTTCCAGAAAAGGAACTAGTGTACTTTGCAGAGAAATCTCAGTTAGCCACTTTTACCTGCGATTCTTTTGAGAAAGTCTTCGCCAGAGCTCGAAAAAACTCAGTGATTTATTGTGACCCTCCGTATGCACCTATCAGCAAAACCGCTATGTTTAATAGCTATGCTGCTGGTGGATTTACGTTAGATAACCAAATTAAACTAGCATCATTGGCCCGTCGCACTGGTTACAAACGCAATATTCCAGTGTTGGTTAGTAACCACGACACAGAGTTTACTAGGGATATTTATCAAGGTGCTGATATGACTGAACTTCAAGTTAGTCGTTTCATCAGCCAAAATGGCAGTACTAGAATAAAAGTTGCTGAGCTGTTGGCCTTATTTCAGGTCCAATAGTTTGATTTGAAGTGTAGAATTACTATCTTGTCTTGGCTGGATTTTCTGCTTCGCTGTTTCCTGAGCGTGATAACAATTCAAGTAAATCAATAAAGTGGAACTGGTAGGAGCTAGATCTTCCGGTAAACCACTCAGACCAGCTTACGCCTTGTGTTTGACCTTCATTAGCGCATCTATTTGCAGGATGGCTAACAGGTAATTCATGGTCAATGACTGTAGTTTCTGTATCTCCGCAGAAAGCACTTTTATCGTCTAATGAAATTTGAGGAAAACTTAATATTACAACTGCTGCCATACAAGCTAACGTTATTCCAGTTTGGGTAAATAACAATTTTGACTTCCTGTTCATGGTGTTTCCAGCTTCGAGGTAATTACTTATACTATACCTCTAATTTAGTTTGCAACAACTGCACTTCAACTCATATGTTATAGACTTTGTCGTTAATCTTTAGATATAAAAAAGGCACAATAATTGTGCCTTTTTTATATTTCTCAAATTAACTAGTTTTATAAATCAAATGATTTGCTAAAAGAAAAATACATGGCTTCATCGTCATCAAGATCAGAACCACTAAATATGACTCCAACACCTACATCGAAACCACCAATCTCGGTACCGTATGCTACTTCAAAATATTCACCGTCAAACTCATCACCCCAAAGACCAACAGTGCCTGAAAAACCATTACTTTCAATAGAGATGCCGGTGAACGTGTAATCGGCTTCTACAATTTCCAAATCATCATCTCCGTCCTGCGTACCTACAGAATACTCTAGACTGAACATACCGAATCCAGCATTTAAGTTTATCTCATTGTATGCACTGTCAAAATCTCCTGTGTATTGGTATGTAGTCAGTCCTGCGCTCAAAGCTAAACCGCTATCAAATTCAAAACCATAGCCTGCGTAAACGTCGATTTCTAAGCCATCAGCTACATCGGCAGCCCAGGTACCTACATAAAAACCGCCATTTCCATAATCTAAGCCTACACTTGCAGAACCACTAGACGTTTGTTGAATACCACGAAAGTGATACTCAGAGACATATCCGACATTTGAACTAACGCTACCTTCAGCCGTTGCCACTTGACTAACACTAGATGCAGCTAAAATAGCGGCGGCTAAGACGGTAATTTTTAAAGTTTTCATGTATTTACTCCGATTGTAATTATATAATTTTAGTTATTAAATTTTGTTTATAACAATTTGTTTTTATTCTAATAGACTCTGCAACGCAAAACTAATGCCTAAATGCAACTAACAATATAGCCCTCCTAAAAAAGTGTTTATCTCTCTGTTTTCGTTGGATATTTCATAATATAAATCGTCTTAAACAACACCCCCTTAAAGAAATTTAGTTTACAATATGCACCATAAAAGTACAATTTGTCATTATTGGTGCAAGGTTATTATGAACTAGTGCAAACAGGACGCTTTTGTCTTTTGGGATTTTTCTGTAAAGTATCGATTTTGCTAGCAAGGTAATATATGAAACCATACTTAATCGCTCCTTCAATATTATCCGCCAACTTTACCAAATTAGGTGAGGAAGTGGACAACATATTGGCTGCTGGCGCAGATGTCGTACATTTTGATGTAATGGATAATCACTATGTCCCAAATTTGACAATCGGCCCGCTAATTTGTAACGCATTACGAAAACATGGAGTAACGGCTGATATTGATGTACATCTTATGGTGCAACCTGTGGACGATATGATAAAGCAATTCGCTGACGCTGGCGCAAGCTATATTAGCTTTCACCCCGAAGCAACACTTCATGTAGATAGAAGTTTACAGCTCATCATTGATTCTGGTTGCAAGCCTGGTCTGGTGTTTAATCCTGCTACTCCTTTACAACATCTCGACCACGTAATGCATAAATTGCATCATATTTTACTAATGTCTGTTAACCCAGGTTTTGGTGGTCAATCTTTTATTCCACAAAGTTTAGATAAATTAAAAATCATTCGTGCATTAATTGACCAATCTGGTTTAGATATTCGATTAGAAATTGACGGCGGCGTAAAAGTCGATAACATTCGCGCCATCGCTGAAGCAGGTGCTGACATGTTTGTTGCTGGCTCCGCTATATTCGGCCAAGCAAACTATCACAATGTGATCCAGCAGATGCGTTCTGAGCTTGCCTTAGCCAATTAATTCTTTTTTAACATTATATAAGTAGAACAAATCAACATGACAAAACCAATTGTACTTAGCGGTTGCCAACCTTCGGGTCAACTCACCATTGGCAATTATATGGGCGCACTTCGTCAGTGGGTCAATATGCAAGATGATCATGACTGTTTATACATGTTGGTTGATTTACATGCGATCACTGTAAGACAAAATCCAAAGATTTTGCATCAAGCTTGTTTGGATGGATTGGCATTATACATTGCTTGTGGGATTGACCCAGCTAAAAGCACAGTTTTTATGCAGTCTCATGTACCTGAACACGCTCAATTAGCTTGGTTAATGAACTGTTACACCCAAATGGGTGAACTTAATCGCATGACCCAGTTTAAAGATAAGTCAGCAAAAAATGTATCTAACATTAATGCAGGTTTATATTCTTATCCAGTATTAATGGCCGCTGATATTTTATTATATCAAGCTAACCAAGTACCTGTAGGTGAAGACCAAAAGCAGCATTTAGAACTAGCTCGAGATATTGCAACACGTTTCAACAACGTATATGGCGAGATATTTAGCATACCCGATCCTTATATTCCTGAATTTGGTGCCCGGGTAATGAGTTTGCAAGATCCAACAAAAAAGATGTCTAAGTCAGACGACAACGTCAACAATTTTATAGGCCTATTGGAAGATCCCAAAAAAATATCTAAGAAAATTAAGCGCGCAGTGACAGATTCAGACGACCAAGCTCGTATTTACTTTGATACAGCAGAGAAGCCAGGCGTATCCAATTTATTGAGCTTACTGTCATGTGCAACGGGAACCGCGATCGAAAAACTCGTTCCTAGTTATGATGATAAAATGTACGGTCATTTAAAATCAGATGTAGCCGATGCAATAGTGGCATTAATTGAGCCCATTCAGGTTAAGTATCATGCCCTCAGAGATGACCAAACCGAGCTGAACAGAATAATGCATGAAGGCTCAGAAAAAGCCAGTCAACGCGCTTCAGTAACACTTGCAAAAGCATATGAAGCGGTAGGCTTTGTTAAACGCCCTTAAATTTTTCATTGGTTAAGCGCAACGATGCTTTTATTAATAGATAACTATGATTCATTTACCCACAACTTGGCTCATTATTTTGAAGAGCTTGGTCAGGAAGTTGTTGTGGTGCGCAATGATGAAATTGATTGTGTGCGAATACGTACTTTTTGCCCCGATTATTTGGTTTTTTCACCTGGCCCCTGCACACCTGATAGTTCGGGGGTAACACTTGAAGCAATTAAAGTATTCGCTGGCCTAATACCGATATTAGGTGTTTGTCTAGGTCACCAAGCTATAGGTCAAGTATTTGGAGCAAAGATTGTTAAGGCCCAACAAATAAGACATGGGAAAACCTCACAAATTTTCCATTCTCACTCCGCTTTGTTTAAAAATGTTCCTATACCGTTCGCTGCCACTCGTTATCATTCATTAGTGATAGATAATATGAGTATCCCCGATGACTTTAAAATAACAGCTTGGTGTAGCAACGGTGTTAATGTCAAAAATAACGATTTATGCCAAAATAGGTCAAATAAAACTGAGGTAATGGCTATTGAACATAAAACATTACCCATTTACGGCGTTCAGTTTCACCCAGAATCCTTATTAACTGAGTTTGGTCATCTCATACTTAATAATTTTCTAAACAGCTAGAAACACCCTGTCGTGTTGAAAAAATATAGTTATATTAAATTAATTGTTATCTTACTTAGATAACTACTTTCAAAAAAGCAATTACATAAGAATATAATAATTAATGAATACGCACAAAGACGTAGAAGGCCTAATTAAACAGCGCTATGAAGCACTATTTTTAGATATAAAAACAGCACAAGAAAGCGCGTTTAATGAAGGCAAGCCTGTACTGAGCGTTATCGAAATTGAACAAAGCAAAACAGCAAGATCATTACTGCACGTTGAAAAACAAGCAATCCGAGAAAAAGACTTAAATAGTAAATCTGACCTGAGTTTTCTTAACACCATAACCAAACAGGTTGATACTGAAGTCGAAAAACGACTTGAGGAGAGTCTTAAAGATACAGATTACTTGTACAAAAAAATCATGGGAATAGACTCATCCCTTCCTAATTTACTTGATTTAGTAGGCCTAAAAGTAGCCACTATTTCTAAAATTGAACCAGTTGCCAGTGAGTTACCTTGGCTTTTCAGTGATTTAATGAAGTTTGTTAATCAATCTAAGTATCAACGTGTTGACAACAAAGGCAAGGTTGTATTGGTTGAGACGATGCGAGTCGGTCTTAATTTTTTTGGCATAGAAAATTTAATTATTGTGCTTACATCCCTAGCTTTCAAACGTTCGTTGCCTCAAATCACCGAACCTTACCCAATGATAAAGTTAAGGATTTGGGAAGACGCTTTAGCAGTCGCTATTTCCTGCAAACAAATAGCGTCTTTGGTAGGCGTCAATCAAAATCACGCATTTTGTCTGGGCATGATACAAGCGATGGGCAAAGTGGTGGTGTCAAAATTGTACTTTAGGCTTTTCGAGACCGTGTTGCGAGAAGCTTTGGTGGAAACTCAAGATTCACAAAAGCATGAAGAACATGCTGCTCTAACCAGAATTACACCATCAGGTCCATTTCTCAACCACTTGATTGATAAATACGCATTAGGTGTCAGTGCTAGATTGATTGATAAGATGGCTATGAAGAGGGTTTTTATTGCCAATGCAATGTTTGAAGTGGCCAATAATAAGCCCGCCGCAGACATATCCCCGCTGGCCTTAGTATTAAAGCAAGGCAAAGCTTATGCCCAATACCGCATACTAAAAAGGTACAAGTTAATCGATGTAGAGCAGTCTAAGGCATTTATACGTACATTAGGTATGCCTGCAGGAGCTTTAGAGTTACTTAAAGCAACAGATATACGCTCACTTGACCTAAGAATGATTAACGATTAATTTTTTTAAGCATATTCATGCAACACCTCAAAAACAGTAGAAAATAGAAAAAGTTCTGAATACAAGCTCATAGTATTGGCTTACATGACACTAACGCTAAAAACTAGTTCGTTACCAGCTAGATAGTTATTCACTATTCATGCAAAACTAAGTGAACCCCTTTAAAAACGTAGCTTTGCCTGCAACATGTATGAAGACAAGTGTTAAACCTTCTGACATAATAGTCCTCTTTTTAAACCAGAATATGACACTAGTAAGGCAATATTATGAATGTAACTCGCGACTTGTTCAATGAAGTAATGGTTCCTAACTACAATCCAGCAGCAATAATTCCAGTAAAAGGATTAGGCTCTCGATTGTGGGATCAAGCAGGTACCGAATACATCGATTTTGCTGGAGGAATTGCGGTTAACGTACTAGGCCATTGTCATCCCGAGCTTGTATCTGCCCTAACAGAACAAGGCGAAAAACTTTGGCATTTGAGCAATGTATTAACCAATGAGCCAGCTCTTCGCTTAGCTAAAAAGCTAACCGATGCCACATTCGGTGAAAAGGTTTATTTTGCTAATTCTGGTGCTGAAGCCAACGAAGCTGCATTAAAATTAGCTCGTCGTTTTGCCCTTGACCATTATAGCGAGCAGAAAGACCAGATAATATCTTTCAAGCAAGGCTTTCATGGCCGTACGTTTTTTACCGTCACAGTGGGTGGACAAACAGCTTATTCTGATGGTTTTGGTCCTAAGCCAGGTGCTATCGAACATGCAGATTATAATGATTTAGCCAGTTTCGAAGCCTTAATATCTGATAACACCTGTGCAGTAATGATGGAACCACTACAAGGTGAAGGCGGCATAATCAGTCCTACTATTGAATTTGTCAAAGGTGTACGTGCTTTGTGTGATAAGCACAACGCAATACTTATTTTTGATGAAGTACAATCTGGTGTCGGTCGCACAGGAGAGCTCTATGCTTACATGGGGCTTGGCGTAGTTCCAGATATACTCACAACAGCGAAGGCATTAGGTGGCGGCTTCCCAATTGGCGCCATGATAACAACGACTAAAATTGCAGAACATTTAAAAGTTGGTACGCATGGCAGCACTTATGGTGGTAATCCACTGGGCTGTGCGGTAGCCGAAAAAGTTTTGGATATAGTTAATACGCCAGAAGTATTGAATGGTGTTAAGCATAAAGAACAGCTTTTTCGTAAAGGGTTAGAAAAAATTAATGAACAATACCATTGTTTTGCAGAAATCCGCGGTAAGGGCCTATTGCTAGGAGCTGCATTAAATGAAGACTTCGCTGGCCGTGCTCGTGAATTTTTAGTTGCTGCTGCACAAGAGCATCTTATGTGTTTAATCGCAGGTGCTAATGTTGTTCGTTTTGCTCCGTCTTTGATTATTCCTGATGATGATATTCACGAAGGTCTTGCCCGTTTTGAACGAGCAGTGGCTAAAGTTGTCAACGGGTAATCAAATATGAAAATCATTCGACCAATCCAGCGTGACGATTATTTGTCGCTGTATGAAATTGCCCAGGAGTCTGGGGTCGGTTTCACTTCGTTACCAGTAAACGAAGTTTTACTTAAAAGTAAAATTGAGAAGTCAATACAAGCCTTCGCAAAAGATGTAGCTGAACCTGCAGATGAGAGCTATCTGTTTGTAATGCAAGACCAAGAAACACAAGACGTTGTCGGTACTAGTGGTATTGTAGCTGGCGTTGGTCTAGATGACGCATTTTATCATTATCATTTAAGTAAAGTGGTGCATGCATCTCGTGAATTAAAAATTTACAACAATGTCGATATACTCACCTTGTGCAACGATTACACGGGTGTATCTGAGATATGCACATTATTTTTGCGACAAGGTGCCAGAGAAGGATCAAACGGAAGGTTATTATCCAAATTTCGTTTTCTGTTTATGATGGAACATAGGCAGCGTTTTGCTGAAACTATTATCGCTGAAATGCGCGGCATCAACGACGAAAAAGGTCAATCACCTTTTTGGCAATGGTTAGAAGAACATTTCTTTTCTATGGATTTCCCTACGGCTGACTATCTCACCGGAATTGGTCAAAAGCAGTTCATTGCTGAGCTTATGCCAAAATATCCAATTTATGTAAGCTTGTTAAGCAAACAAGCCCAGGCAGTGATTGGTCAGGTACACGATAAAACCAGACCAGCATTGCAACTCCTCGAAAAAGAAGGCTTTAGTTGCAGAGGTTACGTGGATATTTTCGATGCGGGTCCTACCGTTGAGGCAAATTTAAAACATATTCGTAGTGCGCAAGCTAGTGTAAAAAAGCAGATTAAAGTGACTTCTAAGATAGATGACGATCAGCCAACTTTTTTTGTCATCAATACTAAAGTACACGACTTTCGTGGAGTGTGCACAACACTCGTCATCGATACTGAGCACGCGACTATCGGCCAACAAGCCGCCGATGCACTCGGAGTGAGCGATGGCGACAACATTCGCTTTGCTCCAACTCATTTCAGGACATAACTATGAATAAACAAACACATTTTATTGCAGGCGACTGGCTTGCGGGTCTTGGACACGACATACAATCAATAGATCCTGCAAAAAAAAGTATTATTTGGCAGGCTAAATCAGCCTCTCAAGAACAAGTTAGTTCAGCTGTCAACGCCGCCCGTTTGGCTTTTGTTGCTTGGAGTAATCTAACGTTTAACGAAAGATTGGCTTATGTGAAAAAATTTGCAGCGTTACTTGAGCAAAATAAACAAGCACTTGCTTTAACTATCGCACAAGAAACTGGTAAACCTTTGTGGGAAACGACAACTGAAGTGGGCGCTATGATAGGTAAAATCACCTTATCTGAGAAAGCTTACCATGAAAGAACGGGGACAGTTGAGAACCCCATGCCATTAGGCAAAGCATTTATTCGACACAAACCCCATGGTGTAGTGGCAGTATTTGGACCATACAACTTTCCTGGACACTTACCAAACGGACATATCGTTCCTGCGCTACTAGCCGGAAATACTATTGTATTTAAGCCAAGTGATCTTACGCCGGTCGTAGCAGAAAAAACTTTAGAGTTATGGCAGCAAGCAGGCTTACCTGCTGGTGTATTAAACATGGTTCAAGGTGAAGTTGAAACAGGTAAAGCACTTGCTTCTCATAGTGGATTAGATGGCTTATTTTTTACCGGCAGCTCGCGTACTGGAAGATTGTTGCACGAACAGTTTGCTGGTCACCCCGGCAAAATCTTAGCTTTAGAAATGGGGGGGAATAATCCACTAATAGTCAAAGATGCAGCAGATACCAAAGCAGTGGTGCACGATATTATTCAGTCTGCATTTGTCACTTCTGGTCAACGCTGCACTTGCGCCCGCCGTTTGTTTATTCAACAAGGTGAGGCTGGTGATATTATTATTAACAAATTGATTGAAGCAACTAATAATATTCAAGTTGGTATGTACGATGCTGAGGCACAACCTTTTATGGGCGCAATGGTTTCTCAACATGCAGCGTCTTTGATGGTCAAAGCACAACAACAGCTAGTCACACTGGGTGCGAAGCCATTAGTCGAGCTTAAACACCTAGATACTGAGTCTGGATTTGTTAGTCCTGGTATTATTGACGTAACTGACATCCTAAATGATATGCCAGATGAAGAACATTTTGGTCCTTTACTTAAAGTCATTCGTTATATTGATTTTGATCAAGCCATAGATGAAGCCAACAATACAAGTTTCGGTTTATCTGCTGGTCTATTAGCTGATAACCCAGCAGATTACCAACACTTTTATCAGCGTATTCGTGCTGGTATAGTCAACTGGAATAGGCCAATTACTGGCGCCAGTGGTGCAGCACCTTTTGGTGGAATTGGTGATAGTGGTAATCACAGAGCAAGTGCTTACTATGCAGCTGACTACTGTGCTTACCCTGTTGCTTCTGTAGAACTAGAAAAAATGACATTACCTGATACATTGAGCCCAGGATTAAGTATTTAATGATAAAACGAGGGTATAAGTGCTATGCATAACAAAATAGATAGCTTGTTTAGCCATTTATGGCAAGACTATTTGGCCATTACGCCTTCTGCAAAAAAAGTACACGATTTGTTAGAAGAGTTTGAGTCTGGGCATTCAGATAAAAGTACCAAGTTGGTCAATGACCATATTGCATTGCGCACCTTTAATATAGAAAAAATTAACTTAGATAAACTTGCGTCACACTTTCTAGCGTTAGGCTACACAGAACAAGGTCAATATGACTTTACTGAAAAAAAGCTGCGCGCCAAACACTTTGAGCATGCCAGCGATATGCACCCCAAAGTGTTCATTAGTGAACTACTTATTGAAGAAATGCCTGTTGATGTACAAAAAATTATCTTAAAAATGGTTGATAACATCGCTGATGACCAGTCTTTAAAAGACAATTTTTTGTATTCAGGAACACATTGGCAAATCAATACCCAGGAATATGACACGTTAGTCGCACATTCTGAATATGCTGCTTGGATGTCAGTTTGGGGGTTTAGAGCCAATCACTTCACAGTTAGTTTAAATCACATGCAGCACTTTAACTCACTGGAACAAATGAATACCTTACTCAAAGAGTCAGGATTTGTTTTAAATTCTTCAGGCGGTGAAATTAAGGGTGGTCCAGAGGTACTATTGGCTCAGTCATCGACTATGGCAGACAAAATAGAAGTTAAATTCACCAATGGAAAGAAAACAATACCTAGCTGTTTTTATGAATTTGCACAACGATACCCAATGGGGTCTGGAAATCTATACCAAGGTTTTGTAGCTGCTTCTGCAAATAAAATATTTGAAAGCACTCATAATTAAATTTTAATACTCACAAAAAAAAGCCAGCTGTTGAAGCTGGCTTTTTTGTTAATGATATAAAAGTCGAAACTAGACAGTAAATGAAGCACCACAACCGCATGTGGTGGTTGCATTAGGATTAGTCACTAAAAAGCGAGAACCCTCCAATCCTTCTGTATAATCCACTACGCCACCGACTAAATATTGCAGGCTCATAGGATCGACTACCAACGTCACTTCGTTTTTGTCTATAGTAGCGTCGCCTTCATTAACCTTTTCATCAAAGGTAAATCCATATTGGAAACCAGAACAGCCACCACCGGTTACATAAACCCGTAGTTTTAAATTTGGATTTTCTTCTTCATCCACCAAAGTCTTAACTTTTCTAGCTGCGGCATCAGAAAATTCAATAGGTAATGCAATTTGCACTGTCATAACTTGCCTCGTAAAAATGTAATAACTTTAACGAAACCGATTATCTAGTACCTGACTAATATGGTCAAGTATTCACTAAGACTAATTAATGCTGACTCAGTCATACTTGCCTTAGTTATGGTTAATCACCCAATCAAATACAGTGGTTAACTCACCTTTTTTACGTTTAAACTGAAAAATAGTGGCATGCACAGATACTTTTTCTGGCTGAAAATCTTCTGGCAATCTGATTTCACCCTCAATCACTTGAAAATATTTAAAACCAAAGGTTAGACTTTTTTGTTCTTGATCAGATAACAAATCATTGATCGAGTATTGCTTAGCTTTACCTTTTTCACTACCTATTAAGTTAACCTTTAAATTCCCTCTAAGAGTATTCTTGGTCTTATTTTGTTGCATCAAAACAAGTTCAAATCGAAAAGAATGCTCACTCAATGCAGGTTTTAGATTAAAACCCTCAATCAGAAAGCCTTGTTCATCCAATTCTGGTGCCATCACTTGTTGATAAAAGGCGAGCTGGGTACGTAAGCCCTTTTCAACATCAATACTTTTGCCAGTTTCAACAAAATGTTGCTGTTGAGTCAGTTTTGCAATCTCAAGTTCAACCCCTAAGATATTTAAATTTTTAGTCAATTGCTCATTTTCTAACTTAAGATTTTGAATACTTTCTTCATGGGTTGATATTGTCATTTTTTGTTGGGTGAAATGTGAATTACCCAAAAAAAAGCCTAGATACAAAATGGCAGTAATCATCGCAATTAGAATGATATAAGACTGAAATGCACCAAATTTATTTTTTAGATCAGAAATAATCAATTTATGCCCTTTAAAAGCTACAAAATGTTCTCAATAAAGTTATATATTATCATTTAGTTATTTAAAATAATTGTATGATTTATCAAATATTCAGCCTTTTGAATACTCTAAAAAGATTAACTCTATAAGATACAATAGCTTGTGATAAACTGAA
This sequence comes from uncultured Paraglaciecola sp., assembly GCF_913058035.1. Taxonomy (GTDB): domain Bacteria; phylum Pseudomonadota; class Gammaproteobacteria; order Enterobacterales; family Alteromonadaceae; genus Paraglaciecola. Next base: position 38,101 of record NZ_CAJXPA010000013.1, read on the forward strand.
GCAATTGCCAGTTATCAGTCCATTTTTAATTGTGAACCTCAACGCTTTTAGACAAGAACTTGCCACACCACGCACATCTATTCAGCTGTGTATCATTGGCATTGTGGGTGGAATTTGTGCTGCTTCCTTAATTATTTTATTTCGCTTAAGTGCTGAATGGCTACAAGGATTATTCTTACCAAAGATAAATGAATTCGGCGCTCTAGAACCCTATAAGCGTTTTATTCTTCCTTGCGCAGGTGCATTAGCGATAGCGTTAATCGCTTATCTGACAGGATTTAAACATTATCGTATGGGCATTCCTTTTGTCATCCATAGAATCAAACATTATTATGGACACATTCCGTTTAGGACAGCCATTAACCAATTTTTTGGTGGCACTTTAGCACTAGTGTGTGGTTTTTCGGTAGGCAGAGAAGGTCCATCCGTGCACTTAGGGGCATTCGGCAGCAGTTTCTTTGGCCAATGGTTGAAATTTCCACACAATAGTATTCGTATATTGTCTGGATGTGGTATTGCAGCCGGTATTTCTGCTTCATTCAATACACCTTTTGCAGCCGTAATTTTTGTTATGGAAGTAGTACTACGAGAATACAAAATTCATATTTTTATTCCTGTTATGCTTGCTGCTGCTTGTGGCACAGTATTGACACGTATTGTTTTTGGTGAAACGCAAGAACTGTCTTTTATTCAATTCCATGATTTTAGCCGCTGGATATACATATACTTAATTATATTTGGTATCCTACTCGGGTGTTTAGCCACTTTATTTAATAAGACTTTAATGTTGGTGATCCGCAGTTTTAGCCATATCAATATGGCACGTCGATTATTGATTGCAGGACTAATTACCGGCGCAGTAGGATATTTATTACCAGATGCACTAGGTGCACACTTTCATTCTGCACACGTTTTAATCGCACAAGATGGAAATATCCAGCTACTTATCGGAGTGGTAGCAGCAAAATTTTTATTGACTATTGTTGCTATTGGCCTCGGTATACCTGGTGGTATAATAGGACCAGTATTCGTTATTGGGATGCTAAGTGGTGTGGTACTTGCTTTTCCACTGGGTTTCTTTTTAGACGATGTCAGTGATTTAAATGGCAGTTTTTCGCTGTTAGGAATGGCCGGGCTGATGACCGCAGTTATTCATGCACCACTAGCGGCCTTATCAGCCGTTATGGAATTATCCTATAGCCCGGAGATGATCCTACCCACTATTCTAGTGATTGTGCCTGCTTATGTGACTTCCACACAGTTTTTAGGCAACAGTTCTATTTTCACACAGCAATTAGATTATCAAAAATTACCCTATACTATTTCATCTGTAATGGAATCACTGCAAAAAACTGGCGTGCTAGCCGTAATGAACAAAGAATTCAGGCTACTTAATCAACATAGTGAGTTTTTTTACAATAACGAACAATTGATAAGTACCACAAATAGAGAGCAAGATATTGCTGTAGTCCGGTATTCACTTGATATAAATGGGGCCTCTGAATATTCCTTAGTTGAATATGAAAAACAAAAAGACGATGGCGCAATGTGTTTAACCTTTATTCCAATGCAAGGGATCAATTTTCAAGCTACTCTAGCTGAAGTGTACAGCTTACTTGAAGTCAACAGACACGGTGCTGTGTATGTATTTTCGACCACAGCAGAAGAAATCGTAGGTGTTATTACTTGGAAAACACTCAGGTATCACCTGCATAAAGCAAGCTACTAGGAAACACAATGACCTTACTTTGGATAAAAGCATTACATGTTTTTTTTATGGTTGCTTGGATGTCAGGCTTATTTTATTTGCCTAGGATAATGGTTTATCACGCCCAAACAGATGTCCAAGCAGTTAAAGATCAGTTTAAGATCATGGAGAGGCGGTTATGGTACTTTGTTACACCTTTTGCCTTATTAACCTTAGTTTTCGGTGTGTGGTTGATAGGCTTATATGGAATGGAATGGTTTGTTGCTTCCAAATGGCTGCATATTAAACTCACCTTAGTCATGATTTTGTATGTCTACCACTTTTACTTATTTATACTAGTAGGCAAATTTGCTAGAGATCAGAATACTCACTCATCACGCTTCTACCGTTTCTTAAATGAAGCGCCCGTTCTTCTTGTTTTAGCTATTATTGTCTTAGCGACTGTAAAATATTTTTGAGCAGGCACTATGCTCAATAAAACTCAAGAAAATCGACATGGATGTCAACCAACAAAGCTTAACTACTAGCAGAACAGGCTCATTCAGTATTTAAACAATAACCAAGCTCTAAAAATTACGCTCAAGCCTATTAGGAAGCTAAGACTTCCCTAAGTTACCACATACTAGACATTCGACTATCGCTACAATAAAAAACAAAAAACTTCAAATCAGTTATTTATTCAACATACATAAATATGATGGCAGTATTTAATCCTATCCTAAGAAAATGTTATCATTAACAATTAATAATGAGTTACCTCAATTTCATATGCTCATATTCAATTCATACTATTTTTCGAAGAGTCAAAATACATGTCAGATAAATTAGCCGGTCACTACACAGATATTCTTTCAATCATAGGGGAAGACGTGAGTCGTGGTGGACTGGTCGATACACCAAAACGCGCGGCCAAAGCCATGCAATTTTTAACTGATGGTTATCAAAAAGATTTAGATGGTGTTGTAAACGGAGCTATTTTCAAAGCAGATACTGATGAAATGGTCATAATCCAGGACATTGAGTTCTATTCGTTGTGCGAACATCACATTTTACCCTTTATAGGTCGTTGTCATATTGCATACCTACCTAATGGTAAAGTATTGGGACTATCAAAGTTTGCCCGAATTGTAGATATGTATGCAAGACGTTTACAAATCCAAGAAGGCTTAACTAAACAAATTGCCGATGCAGTGCAAAAAGTAACGGGAGCTTCAGGTGTAGGCGTTATAATGGAGGGTAAACACATGTGCATGATGATGCGTGGTGTTCAAAAGCAAAACGCATCGATGATCACCTCAGTAATGCTGGGCTCTATGCGCACGTCTGATGCAACCAGAAACGAGTTTCTACGCTTAATAGGTAAATAATTATTTAGCGAGTAAGTGTACTAATACAACTAATGGCATAAATTTCCCATAACTGGATGCCTGAGATAAAAAGTCTCACTAAGTTGGTGCAACTCCGGTAAATAATTCCGAACTGGCCATTTTTCGCAATTATTTTGCACTTCTATAGTGCAAAATACATTTTATATATGAGTAATGTTATTATGTTAAATAAAACCAGCATCTATTTTCTTGTTATTTCTAGCTTCTTATTAAATGCAAACAGCTCATTTGCAAAAGATATTAGCGCTTATGGGCCAAAAGCATTTTCAGATAAAAATAAGTGGACTGCGATTGTTGCTGCTTATGCCCCAGAAATCAAAGCCATTAATCAAGCATTTGGTCAACTTCCTGATGCTCAAATCGATCAAACTCTGACTATCAAAGGAGTCAAATATCAACTGGGTTCTTACAAAGGAGAGCCTGTGGTGATATTTACTACTGGTATAAGTGTACCTAATGCAGCGATGACTATGCAGATGGCGTTGGACTATTTTCCCATTGACCGAGTTGTGATGATGGGTATTGCGGGGGCCGTCAATCCTGATTTTCAACCTGGTGATATTTCTGTACCAGAGCGTTGGTACTTTCATGATGAATCCGTTTATGTGAATCCTGATCCAGAAAAAGATGGTAGTTTTGTTTTACCTGATTATTATGAAAATGCACTTGAAAGATACAAAGAAAGGCGCGAACAAGATCCTCACGCCCCTGCTTATGAAAACTTCGGTTATATTCATCCAGAAGAAATGGAGATAATTAAACAGGGTTGGGATAAGCCAAGAAATATGCCTTATTTCACAGTCACACCAGAATTAATTGAGCTAGCCAAAAAAGCAGTGAAAGCGGTGAGTCCAATTAATATGCCTTCAGGTAAACCGATTCAAATCAAAATTGGTGGTAATGGTGTAACAGGCTCAGTGTTTCTTGATAACGCTGAGTATCGTAATTGGTTACAACGAGTGTACAACGCCCAAGTAACTGAAATGGAATCTGCTGCTGTAGGGCAAATATGTTTTGTTAACGATGTAGATTGGGTGATTATCCGTTCGATCAGTGATTTAGCGGGCGGGCAACATGGCAAGAATGTTGAAAATGTATTTGATGGTATTGCATCTGGTACAGGAACAAAGTTAATGATTAGTTTACTTGATCAGATTGTTAAATTAGAAGATTAATTGTTTCAGCTTCAATAGAATAATTGCCACACATAGCATAAAATTTCTAATTTAAGGTGGATAAAAAATAGTTTATATTCCTAAAAACCTAAGTCAGATTGACTACAAAACACGTTTAGACTGATTAATAGATTTCACCTATAAAACTGGTTCACATAATATAAAAGTATGTCAAAGAAAGCAGATAAAATAAAGAATCACTATTGAATCAAGATTGGCTGTAAAATTCATTTAGACATGATTAATATTTATTGAGCCTGACCCGCTTATTTATTCAGTTCAATATTTCACCTCATTCGATCGCAGTTCTTCATACCCAAAGCCTTCAAAAATGAAGGCTTTGGGTATACATTTGAAGGCACATCCGTTCAAAAGTCAGACTCTATTCACCACTGCATTATGATAAACGTGTTGCACATCATCGCAGTCTTCTAACATATCCATAAATTTGTCAAAAGTGGCAACATCATCGCCGCTAACGACAGACTCTGTTTGTGGGATAAAAGTTATTTCTTCTGCTTCAAATTCAATATTAGGACTGTCATCGGTAAGCGCAGTGCGTGCATTGTTATATTCTGTGTGAGGCGCATAAACAGTGACAACTCCTTCTTCGCATTCTACTTCTGTGACATCTACATCCGCTTCCATCAACGTTTCAAGTACTGCATCTTCATCGTCACCTTTGAAGGCAAATACTGCTTGATGATCAAACACATGACCTACTGAACCTTCAACACCTAATTTTGCACCGGTTTTAGTAAAACAATTTCGCACATCAGTAATAGTTCGATTGTTGTTGTCAGTTAAACAATCAACAATCACCATACACCCTCCAGGACCAAAACCTTCATAACGAGCAGGGACATAATCTTCACCCGCTCCACCTGCTGCTTTATCCATAGCTTTATCAATAACATGGCTAGGCACTTGATCTTTTTTAGCTTTTTCAATTAATCGGCGAAGAGATAAATTTGCCTGAGGATCTATTCCACCATTTTTAGCACAAACATAAATTTCTTTGCCGTACTTGGAATAGACTTTTGTTTTCGCTCCAGCAGTCTTAGCCATAGAGATTTTACGCACTTCAAATTTTCTACCCATTTATTTATTCTCTTTCTAATAATGTCGAGTCACAGCCCGATTAGATTAATATCAGTATTTTACAGATATTCAATTCAGATAACAAAACCCATTCGACAACTTATCCTTTTACTAAGGAACATGCTGCGATGCAAGATAAGCATGAGACTGCATCTCATTAAGTCTACTTAAGCAGCGTCTAAATTCAAAATTAAGTTGGCCTGTTGAGTAAAGTGTCTCCATAGACACCTCAGCTGACATAATTAATTTAACATTACGCTCATAAAACTCATCCACCATAGCGATAAAACGCCTGGCAATATCGTCTGTTGTTTGTCCCATTTGTTTTACGTTAGCAATTAATACGGTGTGATACAGGCGGCTTATTTCCATATAATCTGTTTGGCTACGAGGGCCATCACAAACGGCTCGAAAATCAAACATAACAACACCGTCGGCAAAATGCATTGTCGGAATGGTACGACCTGCGATTTCAATCTCTTGATCAATAGTTCCGAGTTCAGGGGCCAACTGTTTAAAATATTTATGTAAATTTTGGTTAGCTTGTTTATCTAATGGATAATGAAAAATTTCTGCCTGTTCTAAAGTACGCAGTCGATAATCTATCCCACTATCCACGTTCACAATACGTGTATTTTGGTTAATCAATTCAATCGCTGGCAGAAATCTTGCTCGCTGCAGACCATTTCGATATAAGTTGTTCGGCACTATATTCGAGGTAGCGACTAACACGATACCATGGCTAAAAAGCTCTTCCATCAACGTACCTAAAATCATAGCATCTGTTATGTCAGAGACAAAAAACTCATCAAAACATATCACTTTAGTTTCTTTGGCGAATGTCTTTCCAATTATTTTTAATGGATCCACCTGACCTTCTAATGTTTTCATCTCTTGATGAACTCTGTGCATAAAACGATGAAAGTGAATGCGCATCTTCCTTTTAAAAGGCAGACATTCATAAAATGTATCAACCAAATAGGTCTTGCCGCGTCCTACACCTCCCCAAAAATATAAACCTTGAATTGAAGGTTTACTCATACCTTTGCCAAACTTGCTCTGTAACTTCACTCGCCAAGTACGTTTTTTTTCAGGATGAATGAGCTCATCGTATAAACGTTGCAGTTCTTTTACTGCATTTTCTTGTGAAGTATCATATTGGAATAAAGGATCTTGGAGATCTTCCTGATATTTTTGCCATGGCGTGAACTCAATCATTCTTTGGTTTTTTTCCTTTCGCTATTGAGTGTTTTTAACACTTGAATACAAATAAAATGACCGCATTAAAAATGCTGAGCGTATAATAACAAATATTATGTAACTGCTCATGGACATTAATCTACAATTCATTAAATAGTAGATAGTCATGTGAGCTGAAATAAGTAGAAAAATGGAGATGATTATGGATTGGTTATTAGGACTATTGTTATTGCTTGTTGGTGGGATTATCGGTTTTTTTGTTACCAAATTTTCCAATCGTAAAGAACGCAGCACATTGGATAAGGCGGCAAGTAAGCAAACTATTCAAGAATTAATGAACCAGCAAGCTGTAAATCATGTACAAGAAACTAGACAAATTGCTGACAACTTGATCACCCAATCAGCTTCATTAAAACAGCGGATTGAAGATTTTGAGCAATTACTTATCAGCCAACAGGCTGGACCAGAAGCTTCTATGAACTACTTTGGGGAGCATACTACAGCTTATTTACGAAATAAAAGCACAAAACCAACCCGTGAAAAAACTAGTTCAGGTACACAACCTCTAGATTTTTCTTCACAAAGCTCAGGGTTGTTTTCAGGCACTGAAAAATCACCGGTTAAAGAAACCAAATAAGGAACTTTTTCGTGCCAATGACACTCCTTATACTGTTTAATTTAGATGTTGGAGATGATAATCGATGAATAAAGTAGTAAAACGTTTTGTTGGGTCTTTTTGTATAATTGCTGCGAGCATGTCGGTCAATTTAGTGTCTCACGGTGCATTACCATTTTTTTCAACTGATAAAAATGAGATACCCAGTCTCGCCCCCATGTTAGACCAAGCCACGCCTGCAATTGTCAGCATATCCGTTGAAGGTACCCAGGTTTCTCGGCAACGTGTGCCCGAAATGTTTAAACATTTTTTTGGTGGTTCAGACGAGCAATTACAAGAAAGACCTTTTAAAGGGTTAGGTTCCGGTGTCATCATCGATGCCGAACAAGGCTACGTGGTAACAAATAATC
>NZ_CAJXPA010000014.1 GCF_913058035.1 uncultured Paraglaciecola sp.
GTTTTATTCAACAGTAGGAGAGATAAAATCGTTTGTTTTGAATGCAACCCCATTGTTACCATTAAATAATTGTAAAGGATATGTTAATAATTTGTTGGCTATCCAAAGTGATATTACGAGTCTACTTTCTACTTTTTTGGGATTTGTGACTTGTTTGATATACATATTATAAAAGGTACACACAATGACCAATAAGCATCTAAAAAACAAATCAAAGTCTATTCAATTAAATCCCATAATGGTGGCAATACGTGATGCCATTAACGACAAAAAGATTCAAGGTATTGCATTGTCAGCGTTGATGGTTGGCGGCATGGCAGTGATGCCCAGCGCCAATGCACAAGTGGTAGATACGGCTCAAACCAAAACAGCTGATAAAAAGACGTCTCAGGGGATCGAGACAATAACAGTAACCTCACGAAAGCGTGTTGAAAATATTCAAGACACTCCCTTAAGTATCACGGCATTAGGTGCGACAAAGTTAGATGAATTAGGAATCGAAAACTTTGATGATTACGCATTGATGTTACCCAGCCTCTCCTATCAATCAGCGGGGCCTGGTTTGTCACAAGTCTATATGCGTGGCGCATCAGATGGTGGCAGTGGAAATGCATCAGGCTCTCAACCAAGTGTTGCCATTTATCTAGATGAACAACCGGTCACTGCTATCGGGCGAAATCTTGATTTGCATATCTATGATATCGAACGAGTCGAAGCACTTGCAGGACCTCAAAGTACGTTATTTGGCGCAAGTTCGCAGTCGGGTACTATCAGGATCATTACTAATAAACCTCAAGTAGATACTTTTGAAGGGGGTGTTGATGTCAGTTATGGCACGACCAACAGTGGCGATCCCAGCCACTCGTTAGAAGGATTTGTGAATCTTCCAGTCAGTGATAATGCTGCAATCCGCTTAGTTGCTTGGACCAAAAAAGATGGCGGCTACATTGATAATATAGCAGGCACCAGGACTTATGGGTTGTTCACCGATGGTGGAAACTTCTCAACGGTTGAAGAAAATAACGATGATCTGATAAAAGAAAATTTCAATGAATTAACGAATAGCGGCGCTAGAGTGGCTTTAAAAGTCAACCTTAACGATGACTGGACTGCAACAGCTAGTTACCTGACTCAAAAGCAGGAGACGGAAGGTGTATGGTTTCAAGACTCAGAAAACCCTAGTGGTGAAGTCGGTGATTTAGAGGTTCAGCGTTATTTTCCTGATTCAATGGATGATGAATTTAGTCAAGCAGCCTTAACGATAGAGGGTGATTTTGGTTCTTCTAGTCTCGTCTATGCGGGCTCATTTATGGACCGAGATGTGCAGTACTTTAATGATTACTCTGACTATGCTGACTATTTTTCTACTAGTTGGATCCAATATTATGGCTGTGAATATTATGGTACTGCAGATGTAGATGTAGATTGTTCCAGTATGGCTATTTTTTACAATGACGATAATCAATATAAACGTAATACTCATGAACTGCGTTTGCAATCAACAGACAACGACCCGCTTCAATATATTGTTGGTTTATATTACGAAGATGCCAGTCATGATTACCGTCAAGAATGGATAATGGATGGGATGGCGCAAGGCTCTGACTTTAGACAGTTTGGCGTGCCTAATCTTTGGTATTTAACGGATCAAAAGCGTGCAGATAAGCAGTCGGCATTGTTTGGTGAAGTGAGCTATGCATTTACAGATCAACTCACCACCACACTGGGTGCGAGATGGTTTGAAAATGAAAGTAATTTAGTCGGAGTGTCGGGTTATGGCGCCATTGCGCCTGGCTTCCCTATTATTAACGTTGATAGTAAAGATGAGGATAGTGATAGTATTTTTAAATTCAATTTAACCTATAAAATTGATGATAAAAAGATGGTCTATCTTACTTGGTCAGAAGGTTATCGCCCTGGTGGCATAAACAGAGATGAAACAGATCTGGTAGCGCGTATCTATAAATCTGACTTTGTCACCAATACGGAGCTAGGCTGGAAAACAATGTGGCTGGATAATAATCTTCGTTGGAATGGCGCTGTTTACCATATGCAATGGGATGATATGCAATTTACTCGCTATGATTCATCATATGGTTCTCCTGTTGGCTTAACAGTCAACGCCAGCGAAGCAAAAATTGTCGGCATAGAATCAGATATTACCTATTTACTGACTCCAGACTGGACGGTAACTGCAGCATTTAATTTTAATCAAGCTGAGTTGGCAGCTGATTTATTAGTAGGCAGTAACTTGTCACCTGACGGCACTGCACTGCCCAACGTGCCTGATTTTAAGGGGAATTTAACCAGTCGTTATAACGTTGTTATCGGTGGTTATAATAGCTTTGCGCAAATTGTTTATTCCTATGTTGGCGAGACATACAGTGATATCTACAAGTATAAAACCAGTGATGTAAACCTAGACCTTCGTGATGTCAATAACAGCTACAGTATTGTTAATTTGTCTGCAGGAATAGATATGGATGGCTGGGGAGTCAATATGTATGTCGATAACTTGACCGATGAACGTGCTCAGCTGTCTCGTGGTGGCGCAAGTTACGATAGCACTGTAACAGTCAACAGACCTCGAAATGTAGGGATAAGATTTCATATGTTATTTGAATAAATCTCTGGTTGCGCGTCTTGACGGGTTCAATAAATCCAGCATGACGCGCACCTGTATCTTCCTAATTTCAAGTGCGTATTTTTTGTAATATGAGGACATTCTAATGACTGAAGTAAATAACGGGTTGGGCCCGGAGCATGTTGTGCTCGTTACCGCTGGCGCCAGCGGCATTGGCCGTAAAATAGCCGAAAAATTTTTAGGATATGGTTGTAAAGTACATGTTTGCGACATTAATAATAAGGTTGTAGCTGAATTTCTTGAAGCAAATCCTAGTGCAACAGCCTCGGTAGCAGATGTTGCAAATGTTGCTCAAGTTAAACAAATGTTTGCTGACTTGATGACTCATTATCAACATTTGGACCTGTTGGTAAACAATGCTGGGATAGCAGGTCCGACGGCATTGGTTGAAGACATTGATCCTGACGATTGGGCACGTACCATCAATGTTGATGTGAATGGACAGTTTCATTGCACTAAGTTTGCGGTACCGTTACTCAAGGCAAATGGCTCGGGCAGCATTATCAATATTTCATCGAACGCTGGCTTTTTTGGTTTTCCGATGCGCTCGCCTTATGCCGCATCTAAATGGGCACTGATTGGTTTAACAAAAACATGGGCGATGGAGTTAGGGCCACATAATATTCGCGTAAATGCACTATGCCCTGGCAGTGTTAAAGGAGAGCGGATTGACAATGTTATCCGTCTTGATGCCGAAAAACGTGGGGTAGCACCGGATGTGGTAAGAGATATCTACGCAGAACAAAGTTCACTTCGGCTTTTTGTCAGTCCAGATGATATAGCCAATATGGCCATATTTTTAAGCTCTACACTGGGGGCTAGTCTTTCTGGGCAGGCGATTGGAATTGATGGGCATACCGAAAGTTTATCTAGTAAATTTTAAATATTATGCATGGTTGGGTTTAATCGGTTCTGATTGATTCATTAAATATAGCTGAGCGCAACATAGTGGGATGTGGTTAAAAATGGGAGAAAACAATGAAAGCAGCTTGGTTTGAAAAGTTTGGTGCTGCATCAGATACAATCATAATAGGTGAGCAACCCAAGCCGATTGCTGGAGATGGTCAGGTATTAGTCAAATTAAAAACCACAGGGGTTAATCCCTCAGATGTTAAAAAGCGCATAGGCGCTTTTCCTAACCTACTGGATAATGGTCATGTGATCCCGCATAGCGATGGTGCAGGTATTATCGAGGCCGTTGGCCAAGGCGTTTCTGAAAGTAGAATTGGCGAACGCGTTTGGGTTTATCAGGCGCAGTATGCTCGCCTTTTAGGCACAGCAGCTGAATATGTCGCCATTGATGCATCGCGAGCGGCCACGTTACCGAGCAATACATCATTTGAGATAGGTGCTTGTTTAGGCATTCCTGCCATGACTGCGCATCGTGTTGTCTCATCAGATGGTGCGGTTGATGGCCAGACGGTTTTAGTTACCGGTGGAGCTGGCCGGGTTGGCTACTATGCTATTCAATGGGCTAAACTTGCAGGAGCAAAAGTCATTGCAACAGCAAGTAACCCAATAGATGAAGCCACTTGCATTCAAGCTGGAGCTGATTTAGTGGTTAACCATCGTGAAGCTAACTGGGGTGATAAAGCCCAAGAGGTGAACGATGGTGAAAAAGTGGATCGGGTGATTGATGTTGATTTTGGCTTTAACTTGCCTGAAGTCCTTAAATGTATTCGCACCAGTGGCGTGATTGCCACTTATGGGAATACCCAAATCAAAGAACCCACGTTACCTTTTTTGCAGATGATGTTTATGGATCTCACTATACGCATGACTATTGTCTATGCCATGCCAGAATTAGCGAAACAGCAAGCTATCGACGACATTTACAAGGCCTTAGCTGAAGGGCATTTGCAACACAGAGTGACGCATGTACTGCCTTTTCAACAAATGGCAAAAAGTCATGCGTTAATAGAGGGAAATGGATTGCGCGGCTGTGTTGTTGTTGATATTGATGCGTAGATTATAGTTAAAAGGCCCCAACTCATGATAAAAACATCGTTACTCCCTATCAGATTTATGTGTTTTTTGGGTAGGGGCCTACCTATTACAATGTCCTTGTTTATTTTTTGCCACGTGTGCGCTGCCAACGAGTCACTCTCAGTTGAAGTAACCGCTGGCAATGAAATATTGATTGGGCAATATACAGATCAAACACTAGCAGTTGCTGCCTTTAAGGGTATTCCGTATGCTGCGCCTCCGTTAGATGATAGTCGTTGGCAAGCACCAGAAAAACATCAACCACGATCAGGTAAACAGTTAGCCACTCAGTTTGCCCATGCATGTTTTCAAGATAGCTACAATACTCAATGGTATCAGCAGCTGGGTGCTGCCTTCGGTGTGTCTCCTGAGGAATTCACTGATCCAAGCTTTAGTGAAGATTGCCTTTACCTAAACATTTGGACGCCACTGTTGAGTAAAGATAAAAAATTACCTGTCATGGTTTGGGTACATGGTGGCAGTAATAAGGCTGGCTGGTCATACGAGCAAAATTATATTGGCGCTAAGCTTGCGCAACAAGGGAATGTTATAGTCGTTAGTATCGCCTATCGCTTGGGTGTGTTTGGCTTCTTCTCTCACCCTGAATTAATGCAAAACAATGCGTCCGCAAATTTTGGTTTATTAGATCAAATCGAAGCATTAAGCTGGATCAATAAAAATATCGAGCAATTTGGTGGTGATAGTTCAAATATAACACTCTTTGGAGAATCAGCTGGAGCGGCAAATATTGGCAACTTGATTTTGTCACCCTTGGCGGATGGTCTTTTTCAACGTGCCATCAGCCAAAGTGGTGGTTTCCAATTGTGGAACAATACTGCATTAAAAAACCAACAAACATTTGGTCACGACTTAGCCCACTCCATTGATGTCAACGACCGTTCACTGTCGACACTAAAAAAAGCATCTGCAACCGTCCTGTTTAATAAAGCCAAACAAGACTTTCCAGAGTATTACTATGGTGCTTCCGTCGACGGTTATGTGCTCCCTGATACTGCCTTAAATTTACTGTTTAGCCGGAAGTTGCAGGTCGATCTACTGATTGGTAGCAATCAAGATGAATGGTTAATGTATTTGGATAATTCTCCTGAAGAATTATCTCAAATGATCCATTCCTACCCCAAAGACATCCAAAATATATTGAAAGATCGTGCGCAACAAGAGCAAAGCATTGCCCATGGACATGATCAAGCGTCTACCCTAATTGACATGGTGTGTCCGGGTTATGCTTATGCACAGCAAATCGTTAAGTCAGATAAACGTGCTTATATTTATCGCTTTAAGCGTGTTCGAACGGGTAATGGCGGCGACCAGCTCCAGGCTTACCATGGCGCAGAGATCCCTTATGTGTTTGATAGTCATGATGACTGGCTCACAACGAACAATGACGACACTGCGCTAACAAAGGCGATGGTAAGCTATTGGACTAATTTTGCTAAAAGTGGCGATCCTAATGATCCAACATCGACTGATCTGCCTCATTGGCCGCAATTTGATGAAAAGGATCCTAAAGTGCTCGCGTTATCGGCCCACATATCGACAATCTCGGCACCTGATTTCTCAAATTGTCAGAAAATATTTCCCGTCCTACAGCAAAACGCAAAAGAAGAAGAATAATAAAGGAGAATTAAGTTGAATCAACGAATTGATAAACCCGGTTTTATCGCCACCATTGCTGTCATGTTGTTGATGACAGTACCTTTAATGATGGCGCCAGAATTATCGTCAAAAGTGATGCAACAAGCTTATGAATACATAGGCAGTAACTTTGGCTTTCTATATGTATTTCTTGCCGCGACGATATTACCGTTACTTCTTTGGTTGGCTTTTGGCAAATATGGCAGTATTAAACTCGGTGATGCAGATGATAAACCGGAATATAATAATTTTGCGTGGAGTGGCATGTTATTTTGCGCGGGCGTTGGCGCTGGATTATTATATTGGGCGACAATTGAATGGGCTTTCTATTACCAATCTCCACCGTTTGGTGTAGAGCCAATGTCAACAGAAGCGGCTAAGTGGGCATCATCGTATGGATTATTTCATTGGGGGATAAGCGCATGGGCGTTTTATTGTTTACCCACGTTAGCGATTGCTTATCCTTATTACGTTAAAAAAATTCCAATGTTAAAGTTCAGTATCAGTTGTCATCATGTGTTGGGAGGCAAAGAAAACTCTGTCGCAGGACGTTTTATTGATTTTCTTTTTCGGATAGCGTTGATTGGTGGAGCGGGTTCATCTTTGGGTTTTTCAACACCTTTGATTGCCGAAGGTATAGCACGATTGATTGGTATCGACTCAAATTTCTCGCTTGAAGTAATTGTGGTGTGCGTGTGCGTCATGATATTTGCCACGAGTGTTTATTTTGGATTAGAAAAAGGGATGAAACGGCTCAGTTCAGCTAATGTTTGGTTATCATTCTTATTGCTGGCATTTCTTCTATTTGCAGGCCCAACGGTATTTATCTTCAAATCAAGTATAAGTGGTCTAGGCACTGTTTTACAAAACTTCATCCAAATGAATACCTGGACAGACCCATTTACAGAATCTAATTTTGTTGAAAACTGGACTGTTTTTTATTGGGCTTGGTGGGTTGCTTTCGGTCCATTTGTTGGCATTTTCGTTACCCGTATATCAAAGGGCAGAACCATTAAAGAAGTCACTGTTGGTATGCTCACATTCGGGACTATCGGGGGCTCGTTGTTTTATATGATTTTTGGCAATTTTGCATTATATCAACAACTTTCAGGTAATTTGGATGTGATAGTGTTAATGAATGAAAGTGGGATACCCGAAGCGATTATTACCGTATTTGAACAGTTACCATTATCTAATATTGTTATAGGCTTATTCTGTGTGGTTTGTATCATCTTTGTAGCGACAACTTATGATGCGGCTTCTTATGTTCTTGCCAGTAGCGCTACGGCTGAACTACCTGTTGGGGAAGATCCTCATCGCTTACACCGGACATTTTGGGCTTTGGCACTGGCACTCCTGCCTATTTGTTTAATGTATGTTGGCGGCCTCAAGGTTGCACAAACGGCTGTTTTAGTGGTGTCATTACCTATTTTGTTTGTATATATGATAATGACTTACTCGTTCTTGAGTTCATTAAAACAAGATTATGGGACGAGTTAAGTCAAATTAACAAGCACCCACTTAGTTTTTACCATTAGCTCCGCGTCGGCTGGGGCTATTGTCTTTATTATTTCGGAATATTTCTTATCAAAGCTTCATCAAAATGGTTATGCACCTGCGGAGGCTGGTTCGTTGAAGCAGTTGAATAGAATGATGAATCGGTAAACTATCAAAAGTTATCGGCGAAAACTATCAGGGTCAAAACTATCTGACCCCGATAGTTTATCGACACCGATAGTTTACCGATAGATTTACGTATTCAATTACACACTGATTAAATTGAAATGGGTGTCTAAGTTATTCTGGTTTATTTAAGGCACAACGCTTTGGGTAAACGGATTTAGATATTATTAAGGGCGCAGCCTTTACTTTACTTTCGCTCACAAGCTGTTCAAAGGCTGCCTGTTGTAGCATGTTTACTGCATGGCGGGACATGCCAAGTTCGAAACCAGAACATTCATTTCTACCAAGTGAACGAGGATCTAAACCTGTCAGATTACCAAACACTACCAAAGCCTGAAGGTAGTAACCATGAGTGCTGGCATGGTAATAATCCCAAGACCATAGACTGACTTTTCCAAACTCGATTCCATCGTACGGATTGGTATCGGCAATGCCTAATACCATTGCCCGGGTCCAAGCTTCACCCACACCATTCACTGCTTTAACTGCGGGCGCGGCGGCTGCAGCTAAGTCGTAACCAGCACGTATGTCCAATGCCATTTTTGAGATAGGTGTGCCTGACCAATGTCGGTCAGCCTGATAAATTAAATCTGCACGGGACCACGTTGCACTCAGAAATACTTCGACGTTTGGGTTCAACTGCTGCAAGAATGTTGACAATTTCACTGTGGTCTCAACAAGCATTGCCGGATCACCTGGCTTTTTGCTATCTAAGGTACTGTAGCCATGCATCACAACCTGATCCCATGGTTGTTTACCAATGACAGCCAGCTTGTTTTCTAAGTGAAAGTCGAGCGCACTGCTGCTTCTTGTTTCTAAGTAAACATCATAATCAAGACCCGCTTGTTCACTGAAAGACTTAAAAAGTGCTGGTACTCCACCAATACCGTGATTGTTTAGATCGGTTACCGAGTCAGCACGATAGTATCTAGTGGCAGAGCCATAGCCATATGTAAAACTATTCCCAATAAATAACACGCTCGTTTCGGTATTAATATCAGCGTTAGTAAAAGCACTATTCACCATAAGAATCGTTGTGGCGACAGTCGTAATTAATGGTTTCATCGTTAAGTCTCTGGATATTTTTATTGGATGAGAGTAACCAGTAAACTCAATTCATACAATATAACTATTTAGTAACTATTCAGTAACTATTTAGATTGTTGTCTCTTTAATCTGTATTTTTAAGTGGAATAAAAAAAATAGGGATATCAAGTTAAATAATTGAGGAACACTAAGGCTAAAAGTGTGTCGATTGATACATTAATCAACATATTTGAATGAGTAAAATAGGTTGTCAAAGGCTAGGTTGCAATGCCGTTAAAAAAGATATGAAAGAAGTCTGCTGAGTCTCCTAAAACGTTATCTTCACCGATGGAGTCGCCAAGATCAGGAATTGACTCAATGGCACCTGCAATGATGTTTTCTGCTACCAGTAAATCAACTTGTTTAATGCTTTTATCGTCTATGCCTAGTTGGATGATGTCGCCAAATAGGTCTCTTATTTTACTGGTAGTGATTTCCATTTCTTGTCTTTTTTCAATCTCTAAAGACCACATTCTGGCATATCGAATTAAAGGGCCTTGTTCACCTACCTGAATACTGAAGAGTTTTTGTGCTGCGTAAGCTAATTTTTCTAAGCCATTGTTATCTATCGCTAATGAGTCTTCTAATACCTGACTTTCAATATTAATAGTACGCTCAAAACACTTGATAAGCAGATCATCTTTATTTTTGATGTGGTAGTAAAAAGCACCTTTGGTAACACCTAGTGATTGAGCTAATTCATCTAAAGATGTGCCTTTAAATCCTTTTTGATTGAAGAATATCGAACCAACACGATAGAAGGCTTCCTGCTTTATTTTATTTTGTTGGTTTCTATCAAAGCCTGCAGGAGCCACTTGTTCTTTGGCAAGGTCAGTTACAGTAAAACTTAATGCCGAGGTTTGATTATTTAAGCCATATTTAATGATAGATAACCATTGCAGGTAAGCGTCCTCTCGGCTTTCATCTTTAACTGAGTGCAACCAAACAGGAAGCCAAAATATGGCACCCCATAGGGCACTAGCCGTCTTCGCGGGGTGCACGTTTTGAATACTGCCGTCGATTTGTCCTTGCTCCATTAACTGCATCACTTGCATTACAAATGTGCGAATAAATTCAGAAATCTCTGTTTTATGTTGGCTTGATAAAGAGGATATTTCAGTGAAACCGGCCAGGTGACCGCGACTGCCATTAATAATGCCGTTTAAGCATTCGAAATTTAATCGCAGCAGGTGTTCTATTTTGTTCATTGCAGAGCCGTCAGTATCCTTTGAACTGGTTATCATGGCTTGCAGCTCAATACACGTGTTTAAGTAACATTGATGAACCAGCTCTTCTTTATTTTTTGCATAATAATAGAGACTGGTTTTAGTCAAATTAAGTTTGTCTGCAATTTGAATTAACGTTGTGCCGCGGGTGCCATAGACATTAAATAGCTCTGAAGCAGCAGATAATATCGTTTTGTACTTTTGATCATGCTGATTTGTTTTACTAAAAGGTGAGCTTATTTTTTTGTGGTGCAATGGGGGCATATCTATCGTTTAGACCTAGTCAATAATTATACTCAAAGTTCAATTTAAAGTGTATGTTATCTACTTTAAATGCACAACGGCTAGGTTACATTAAGATATTTGTTTCTCATCTAAACACTTTTTGCTGACGATTTTTCTTCAAGAAATACCAAGAACAGATAACAATTGATTAACTTTAATTTAAAGTATACTTGATAGTTATATAAACATACTGTAAGTTCAAATTATTGAATTTTAGATCTTTAATTTCTAATTAAAGCGGTGTGGCGGTTATCGACTATTGCTTTGATATGGATTTGGTCATTTGCTGGAATGTAGAAACAATGCTGCAAAATCAGGATATTTTTATTGATCAGGCCTCTGCGAAGTCAGTCGTTAAGGAAATTTATAATATTACAGCACCAAAAGGGGTCTTTGAGGTATTCAACAAGGAACGAAACGGTGTCACTTATCCCGCATTTTTAACATTACCCAATAATTTGGGAGACATGTTTAAAAAGGCTGCTGATGCACATGGGCAAGCGGATTTTTTGGTTTACCAAGATGAGCGTTATAGCTTTGAAACGTTATACCAACTAGCCCTATCTTTTCGTGAAGTGTTAAGAGTCCAATACAATATAAAAAGAGGCGATAAAGTGGTTATCGCTATGCGTAATTATCCGGAATGGCTGGTTTCTTTCATGGGCATCACTATGCTTGGGGCTGTGGCTGTGCCTATTAATGCATGGTGGTCGCAACAAGAGTTGTTGCATGTTATTCAGCATTCTCAGGCTTTTCTGGTGATAACAGACGATAAACGTTACAACATACTTCAAGCGTCACTTCAACAAATTAACCTGCCGTGTCTGATAGCTAGGCCCAATGAGCAACAAGGTAATGATCTGTGTTTGATGCGCAAAATCAAAAGTGTTACTGAGAAAAGTGTTACTGAGAAAAGTGTTACTGAGAAAAGTGTTGAAAAGAAAAGTGTTGAAAAGAAAAGTGTTGAAAAGAAAAGTGTTATCGCAAGTCACACCCAAAACAAAACCTGTACTAACTCCACTACAGCTAAAATTTCATCAGATGATGTTCTGCCTAACGATACTGCCAGTATATTTTATACCTCTGGTTCTACCGGTTTCCCCAAAGGTGCAGTTTCCACTCATGAAAGTATATTAACCGCCTTAAATACCTGGCTTATGCTGGGGGCCGCCGCGGGTATAGCGAATGGTACTGCGAATGTTGAGCCTGCATATCCTCCAGCGGCATTGATGACAGTGCCGCTATTCCATGTGACGGGTTGCCACACTTTGTTTTTGTTATCCATGTTGATTGGTCGTAAAACAATAATGATGCCTTATTGGGATGCTGAGCTGGCTTTAATACTTATCGAAAAAGAACGCGTGACATATTTTAATGGTGTGCCCACTATGTCTATGGAGTTGATGAATCATCCACAAAAACACCAATATGATTTAACGTCATTATTGGACATTTGTGCGGGTGGCGCGGCAAGAGCACCCGAACATGTTCGAAAAATATGTCAGTCGTTTGCCCAAGGTAACCCTAGCTGTGGATATGGCCTAACTGAAACCAATGCATTGGGCGCAGTCAATGGTCCAGTTGAGTATTTAGCCAAACCAACAAGTGCGGGTTTACCTACGCCGCCTATTGTCGACGTGCAGATTTTTAACGATACTAATCAATCATTGCCTCAAGGCCAGATTGGTGAAATTGCGATAAAAAGTATTGCTAATATTAGTGGTTATTGGCGAGATGATGCGGCGACAGACGCTGCTTTTTCAAATGGGTATTTTAAGACAGGTGATCTTGGGTTTTTAGATGAAGACGGATTTATTTATATTGTGGACAGGATCAAGGATATTATTATTCGAGGTGGTGAAAACATATCTTGTTTAGAGGTTGAATCTGCACTGTATCAGCACCCTAAAATTATTGAAACCTCAGTGTTTGCTTTACCAGATGATCGTTTGGGAGAACAGCCTGGGGCAATTGTCTACGTTAAAAGTATGGCAGAAATTGACGAAGACAGTCTAAAGTTGTTTCTTATAGATTTGATTGCTCACTTTAAAGTGCCAAGTAAAATTTGGTTGGTGGAGCAAAAGTTACCCCGCCTAGGGTCGGGTAAAATCGACAAACGAGGGTTAAAAGCCCATTATCAAAATTTGGTTTAAGCATTCAACAATCGAACAGATATAGGATTTTTCTATGGCAATTACAACGCAAGCACAACACTTAACTGACTATATTGGGAAAGAAACCGGTTTGTCACGATGGTTTACTATTACTCAAGAGCAAATAGATACCTTTGCTGATGCGACTCACGATCATCAATTTATTCATATTGATCCCGTTAAGGCAAAGCAGACACCTTTTGGCAGCACTATTGCCCATGGCTTTTTATCCCTATCTTTGTTGTCGGCCGTTGCCTATGACGCTGGGATTAATATTGAAAATACTCTGATGGGATTAAACTATGGTTTTGATAAAATTCGTTTTTTACAGCCTGTAAACGTCAATAGCAAAATTCGGGGACATATGCTGTTGGTTAACGTGTTTGAAAAAAGACCTGGGCAATTCTTGCTTTCTTGGGATGTGACTATTGAGATTGATTCGTCGGACAAACCAGCACTGACTGCACAATGGCTAACTATGACCATCATTAATCCGTAAAATACTCGTACGTTCGCCTTATCGATTAGCTCTTTCCATTAGCTCTTCACATTAACCCTTTACATTAACCCTTTAATATTTGAGAACCTTATGACAATTAGATACGACAACCAAGTAGCAATAGTGACAGGCGCAGGCGCAGGTTTAGGCCGCTCTCACGCATTGGCTTTGGCAGCAAGAGGTGCAAAAGTGGTGGTCAATGATTTGGCTGCAACAGATGGAACATTGTCTGAGGGTTCGTTAGCCGTAGTAGCTGAAATTGAAAAGGCGGGTGGCGAAGCGATAGCAAATGGAGCCAATGTTGCCAATATGGAACAAGTGCAGACCATGGTGGATCAGACCATGGAAAAATGGGGCCGTATTGATATTTTAGTTAATAATGCCGGCATATTGAGGGACAAATCCTTTGCAAATATGCCCATAGAAGACTTTAAACTGGTGATTGATGTGCATCTCATAGGGTCTGCTAATTGCAGTAAAGCTGTTTGGGGGATCATGAAGCAACAAAACTACGGACGCATAGTCATGACCACTTCGTCTTCGGGATTATACGGTAACTTTGGTCAAGCCAACTACGGTGCAGCTAAAATGGCAGTGGTAGGGTTAATGAATACCTTATGTATCGAAGGGCAAAAAAATAATATTCAAGTCAATTGTTTATCACCTACAGCCCGAACAGCTATGACAGAAGAGCTGATTAAAGACAAACGTGTATTGGAACTGATGACAGTAGAATCGGTTACTACTGGGTTGTTAGCGTTAGTGGCTAACAACGCACCTAATCGCACTATTTTGGGATGCGGAGCAGGGGGATATGCCAGAGCTGTCATCAAAGAAACTGACGGTATTTATTTATCGCCCGAGCAACAAACACCAGAAAACCTATTAGCCAGTTGGGATACCCTTGAAGACCAAACTAATGCAGAAGAGCTGAAAGCTGGTTGGATGCAAACTAACAAATATGTCGCTAAAGCGGCGGCCTCGTTGGGTGTGGATTTGAGCCCTAAATGAACGGCTGTATTACACAAATGATATCGAAATAAATAGCTTGATTATCAAGATGCCAGAATTAAAACCTCTGGCATAATTCACAAAAGCTGTTTTGTACCCACCAACATGTATCACTTTTTATAAGGCAGGTGAAGGTACATTCATCATAAAACTCTAACATAATGCGACCTCACTCCAAGCGCTTCAAAGTAAGCGTTTTATGAACAACAGGGCTTATACTATGAATAATTTATTTTCGGTTGCTGGAAAAGTCGCAGTGGTTACCAGTGGTTGAAGCGGAATAGGCGCAATGATTGCCCGTGGCTTTGTTGAAAACGGCGTTAAAACCTGCATCACCGCGCGCTAATTTGAGCAGCCACAGCAAACCGCCGCTGAATTATCCGTTTTTGGTGTTTGCATAGCCATTCAATCTGATTTATCAACCATGGCTGGGGTTGATCCTTTTGCAGATGAGATGCTGATCAATAATTCAGGTGCATTAAGGGATCGCGGCTTGAAGAATTTCCCGAGTCGGGTTGGGATAAGGCCATGGATTTAAATGTGAAATCTATTTCCTTTCTAGCAAACTTTTATTACCGACATTACGATTCGCTGGAAAAGCTAATGAACCTTCACGTATCGTGAATATTGTATCGGTCAATGGGATCACCTATCCGCGCATGAACAATTATTATTAATCGACTACCAAAGCGGCTGTCATTCAAATGACACGGCATACGGCAGCACTGATGTAATGGCACTTTTGGATCTTAAATAGTCGGCCTCATCAGCCAACGAAAACTGCCATCGAGCTATCCCTTGCATGCCATTTATATCCAAATTTGATGAAAGTCTTTGATGACAATTTTTAATTCCGCTTATTTGCTTTCAACGTTCTGATGATCCCATCGTTGACCTTTTCCCAGAACTTATTTGAATCGGCATGTTGGTATTCAAAAAAACCTTTACCGGTTTTAACGCCCAGATCGCCTTGTTGGACTTTATCGCGGATGCGTTGGTGCGATCTATAATTTGGGTCATCAAACGCCTCAGCGAGATACTCCCCAACATTAGCGATTGAATCAAGCCCGACCATGTCCATGAATTGAATGGGTCCTACGCTAGGCAGTCTCAGCCCAAAGCCGTTTTTGACGACATTATCGATCTCCTCGGCGGTGGCAATTTCCGCATCCATCAGGCCCATGGCTGCTCCGATCAGTGCCCCTTGGAGAATATTATGGATGAAACCGGGGGTGTCTTTGCAGATCACGGGGTGTTTTCCCATCTCCTGAAACAGCGTCATTGCTTTTTCTTCTGTCGCTTTGGCGGTCTGCACACCAGACACAAGCTCCACCAAAGGACTTAAATGACCAGGGATGGTCCAGTGCGCAGTGATTGCTCTTTGGGGATATTTCATCTGCTCGGCAATGCGAGTAATACTCATGGAAGAGGTATTAGAGGCGATGATCACCTCCGGGGCACAGAGCTTGTCGCAGCGGGTAAAAAGCGCTTTTTTTTGAGCCATATCCTCAGGAATGACCTCCATGATGAAGTCTGCCTTGGAAATGGCGGCATCCCAATCCATTGAGCGATTGATACGCTGCAGCGCACTCTGAGCCTGCTCTTTATCGAGGAGACCGCCTGCGACCATCTGCATACAATTGGCTTCTGCTCTTTTTGCCGCCTTTACCAGTTGCGTCTCAAAAAGATCCACTGCCGTAACGTCATACCCTGCGATAGCAAACGTAAGGGCGATGTCGACTCCCATGACTCCCTGCCCCAAAATGGTCACTTGCTGAATGTTTTTGTTTTTAATCGCAGCTTGGCTATCTTGTTGATTCATTTTTATTAATCTCTTTTTAGGGGTTGATGCTATCAGCCCTATAACAAAGGCTATTTTAACTCTCGAATGAGTTTTCCAGCTGGCTCCAGTTCTGTGGTGCCTTTGGTAACGGCCGTGTAAATAACCCCCAGATTTGGCAAATCCGCCAAAGCATTAATAATGTGAAATTGTGTTGGATTTTGCTCCCAGCTTAGGTGCTCCCAGTGAACCTCTCCCTGTCCAAGCCAAACCTCTGTGGCGATATTCTCAGATGGGAAAAGGGTGGGGTAACTCACTGCGGGGCCAACGCCATTTGGATTCGGGATGTATTTGTATCCCATCCAATTGTCTTTTCCCTGCATCGACTTTTTCGCTTCAGCAATATCTTTTTCACTCAGGGGGGTAAGATTATCGGCGCTTATTTTGAGAATTTGGTTGCCAAAATGGCTGGCATTGGCCCGCCACTGACCATTGCTAATCTGGTGATCAGGTATATCCGCATAGATTTTGGGGATCCCCTTAATTTCACGACCGGTTAGGATAGGATCGGTAAGGTTTTCCCACATAGCCAGGGTTAAAGCCCCTTCCAATTGGTCCTCTTTGCCCTTGAACTTCACCGAAGCATTGACGCCGATCAGGTTATAAGACCGGCCGGCCAGCCATTCAACCCCTTTGTTGCAGGCATATGAAACAGTAATAATCGGCAATTCCCCCACCTCAAATGGCGCCGGAATATATTTAGCAAGCTGCTCGCGGTCGGTGAGATAAGAGACAATAATGCTGGTGACATCGTTATATTTTCTGCCTATCACCTTGCGAGGAATAGGGCCGAAAAAAACGGGCATGAGATATTCTTCATTTGGATCAAAAAACATGATAATCACCCATCATTTTATTGTGATAAATATTTTTAAGGAAAGCTTGCATTACAAGTATTCTCCTATGGCGCTAACGCCCTCAAAGTGCCATAGAAACTCCGAATCAAGATTAGGCACAATCATTAAAACTTATGCCCGCTTAGCTATGGCTGAGGGGCGATGTCGATAAATCCTTGAATGGCGTTCACTTGCTCTTCTGAACATAACGCAATGGCAGCCTGTGTTGTCTTTGATAATGCATCAAATTCTGTAACACCCCATTCGCTAAGCATGGTGAACGGTCCTTTTGCAATTGAAACGCCGGTCACCCAAGTTTGATCAATCATCTCCCGATCGGCGACACCCGCGTCATATACCAAAATGGCCCGTTGTATGATGGCCGTGCTTAACGCCTTATAAAGTCGTTTAGGTATATCCTTGTTTTGCGTAAACTCAGGTGCCTGCCAACTGGCATGTGGGTAGCCATAAAAACCTTTTCCTGTTCTCATACCCAGATCACCTCGTTGCACAAAAGGTTTTAAATAGGCGCTGACTCGTTTAGAAATAACTTGCTCGTAGGCTTCTGTTTTTTCATCCGCCCAACTGTCATAGATTACTTTTATACCGATATAATCCATTAAGCCAAAAGGCCCCATCGCACCATTACTATGAGCTAACCAAGCGCGATCAATTTCTTCAATAGTGCCCTCACCATTAGCGACCAATAAAATTGCGCCGGTAAGAAAAGAGCCTAATAATGCATTGAGTAAATAGCCCGGATATTCTTTATTCAACAACAACGGCTGGCAATGTAGACTTTTCACATAGCGCACTAACGTCTGCAATGTTTTGGTCTCGCACCGTGGGCCACCCACAATATCCATTAATGGAATGCTAAGGTAAGAATGAAGCGCTGCGAATCGACCGCCATCCTCAAGTGCCGAATCCAGTTCAGAAACTAACAATGCTGACGTATTAGTGGTGATGATGCAGTGGGGTTGGCAATGATTCTCTATGACTTTAAGCACTTTGCGTTTTAAATCTCGCTGTTCAAACACCGATTCACTGACTAAATCTGCCGAGCCTAATGCCGTTGTCGCATCACCACTTAAGGTCACTCGTTGCATAGCCAGCGTAAAATCTTGCTGGCTTATCGTACCCGCCGCTAACATCGGTTCTGCAAGTTGTGTATATTTCGAATCAGTAGCCGCTAAATTTTGCGCTGACACATCGTACAAAATCACTTGATAACCTGCCAACGCAGCGATAAGTGAGTTGTAACACCCCATAGTGCCACTGCCGACAAAGCAAACGGTTTTTATTTCAGGGAGAGTCATACATTAAGTACTCGCGTTGGGCGATCCGTTAAGGTTAAATTCACACTGCCTTTTGTCACCACAGAGGGTAAGTACGAAATAATTGGCAACGCAGCGATGGCATTAACAATCTGAAACTGAGTCGGGTTTTGCTGCCAAGTAAGACTGTGCCAATCCACCTCGCCTTCGCCCACAAAAACTTCACGATGAAAACTTTCACTTGGAAACGTAGTAACCTCGTTCAGTGCCGCCCCATCCACGCCAATATTTGGCAAGTATCGGCACGCCATTGGATGATCTTTTCCGAGCTGGCTTTGTATCATTGCTGTCATTTCTTGAGCACTTAACGCGGTTAAGTTTTTAATAGAAAGATCAACAATCTTATGACCAAAATGGCTGGCGTTGGTGGCCAGTTTTCCTAATCGCTCTGAATGCTCTGGAATATCAGCAAACACTTTTGGTATCCCCTGCACCTCACGGCCGCGCAAAATGGGGTCGGTTAAATTTTCCCAAATGGCTAAACAATATGAGCCTTCTAGGGTTTCATTCTTGCCTTTAAAGATCACTGAAGCATTCACACCGATCATGTTATAACCATGACCCGCAAGCCAATCGACTTGCTTATTACAACAGTAATAAACGGTGATCACCGGAACCGATGTGGGCTCAAATCCGGCTGGTAAATACCGCGCGATTGCTTCTCTGTCGGTAATATATGGCACCGCAATAACTGTGACATCGTGATACCACCCATTGGGGACGGTATCTTGCTGATTATGATCACTTTCACCAAAGTGTGCTGGCATGGTGTATAACTTATTAGGGCTTGGGGTAAACATCTCTGGCGCTCTTTTTTATGTAGTTATTTTTATTTCGCGATATTAATGATTTTAGTTTGGGTAAATTCGGCCAACCCTGACTCACCTAATTCACTGCCAAAGCCCGATTGCTTGGCACCACCAAAGGGAATTGCTGGATCTAGCTCGCCATGTTTATTTATCCAAACAGTTCCTGCATCTATTTGATTGGCCAAGTGATAAACCGCTTTGCTATTCTCGCCCCATACCGAAGCACCCAAGCCAAAAATACTCGAGTTTATACTGACCAATAGCGCCTCTTCATCGTGATAGCGAATAATGGGCAACACTGGGCCAAATTGCTCTTCGTCGACCAAGCGTGTCCCTTCGCTAATGTCTTTAAATAAAGTTGGGCGAATAAAATAACCTGTACCGGGCACTGTTTGTTTAGTCGTGATTTGAATGCCATGAGATTGGGATTCTGCAATCAGCGCTTTCACCTTGTTATATTGCAACGCATTTTGTAACGGGCCCATGGTGGTAGTCTCTGCCATACCATTGCCTATCACAACGCCATCGGCCATGACTGCCAACCGATCACAAACATCGTCGTAAATACTGTCGTGTACATACAGGCGTTTAACCGCGATACAAATTTGACCTGCGTTATGAAAGGCTGCTCCAAATATTTTGGGGAGCGCATCATCAAGTTTGGTATCCGCCATGATCACTGCCGCATCGTTACCACCGAGTTCTAGCGTAATGCGTTTAATCAAATCGGCGGCTCCCGCCATAACTTTTGAACCGGTCGCCGTAGAGCCAGTGAACGAAACTTTATTGACATCGGGATGGGCCGTCAGCGGTGCGCCCAGTTCGTTATTGTCGGTAATAATATTCAGGGTACCGGCGGGTAAAATATCTTTAATTAACTCACCGATACGCAAAGTACTTAACGGGGTGGTCGACGCGGGTTTCAACACCATGGTATTACCGGCTATCAAAGCGGGCGATAATTTAAAGGCCATTAATATCAATGGGAAATTCCAAGGCACCATGGCCGCAATCACACCTAATGGTTTTGCATGAACTTCTACGCGGCGCTGCGTACTGTCTTCTAATATTCTAACGGGTAACGTTAGCTCGCAAAAATATCGGCAAAAAGTCACAAAGCCATGCACTTCTATCACTGCATCAGCAATCGGCTTGCCCTGTTCTTGTACTAACAATTCGCCTAACTCTTGGGCATGGGCTTCTACCACCTCAGCAACCTTGGCAAGCAAGGCTTGCCGAGTGGCCATTGGTGTTGCACTCCAATCGGGAAATGCCGCCTTAGCCGCAGCGACAGCTTGATTTAATTGATTGAGAGAAGCGTGAGGGCTATTTGCCACCAGCGTTTCGTCGGCCGGATTCATTACCGCCATGGTATTATCACCAGCGATAAGTTCGCCGTTTATGAGTAACCGATAAACCGTCATTTTATTTACCCGATTCAATTTATTGTTGTAGCAAACCTAAAGTAATTAAAAATCTATCAATATAAAACCTGTCAGTCAACTGGTTTTATCTAATAAAACATGCTCATGTTCGTGTATATGTGGGCTTAAGTTGATAACTTGATAATGTTTTTAAGTTAAAAATTGTATTTACTGCAGAATTAAGTTTATTAAAAATTTAATTGGAGAATATATTTTTAATAATGTCTGCATATAAACAAGTTTAGAGTTGAAAAGTGTTAACTCCTGCAGTATTTTCATTGCTAAAATAATCCTTGTTTTAAATAGGTGTCATATGACTAAAAATACAATTAAAAATGAAAGTGCAGCTCCTAAGCGCAGTCGTCGTATTCAGGAGCGAACAGAAACTGCGCGCACCGATTTAATGAACGCCGCAACGCCAATGTTCGCTGAGCAAGGATTTGACGCGATTTCGGCAAGAGATATTGAAACCGCAGCCAAAGTAAATCGTGGCATGTTGGCTTACCACTTTGGCGGCAAGGATGAACTGTGGAAGGCGGTTGCGGACAATATATTTAAGGCATTAAATGTGGCACTGGAGCAACGCCTAGTGATTATCAAAGAGGTGTCTAAACGTGAAAGCGTTGCATTATTGATTCGTTTTCATGTACGTTATTACGCCGAACATCCTGAATTAAGTCGCCTAATGAGTCAGGAAGCGCGACAAGACAGTTGGCGAATTCACTACCTTACCGACATACATGTACGTCCAAGCGTCACTAAAATCAAGAAATACATTGCCAAAGAACTCAAACTCACCGACCAGCAATTTGCCCACTGGTATTACATTATGGTCAGTGCCAGTGCGACCATTTTTTCGTTTGAGTCGGAATGTAAAATGCTATTTGGATTTAACCCTATATCAGAGGAGTCGATAATACGACACGCTGAAATGTTAGTGGGTATGCTGTTAAAAGAAGGTTAAACGGGCTTTTAAGCGGCTAAATAATAATGAGTCTAAATAGCGAGGAAGATCATTGTTTGCAGTCATCTGAAACTCTTCACGTTTTTATTTATATTTTAAAAAGAAATTTTTACAAAAATTAGATGTTTGATACTTCGGATTCGAACTCCCCTTTTAAAAAAATTTTCTCTAGTATATAAGGAGTGAATTTTTCGAGAGAAGATTGCTCAACTAAACGAGTTAATAAATAAATGACTGCTGGAGCAGTCGCCATTCCACAGTGAGAGCAGTCGACCTGGATGTTCTGAGTTAATTTACCTTGTGGCAATAAACTCACTTTCCACTGCACAGTGCCGTCGGCTTTGGAATAAATTGAGGTCATTAGGCATTCCGGTAATGGCTCAAAATTATCTTCAAATTTATGCTCTATGGGCAGTAACTTTTCATCAAGTTTGTATGGATTAAACATATTGTAAATTTCTGAAACACTCGAACCGTCACCCTCTTTATCAAAAAGTGGGCGACCTAAACTAATGACTTTTAGACCCTGTTTATTAATGCCAACATCTGTTGTGTCAAACGCTATAAGTGCTTGGAAATATAGGCCGCATTAGCGGCTGAATTCTTATTTTTAAGGCTTTAAATACTTAACCAACCAAACCGCCGTTTCTTTAAACGCTGCTTTTTGATTATCACCTTTGTACAGGTCGTAATGTCCGCCTGGATAGGCAATGTACTTAGTTTCCAAACGCCCTTTAATGCTTTTGTGCAACAGAACGCCATTTTGAGAGCGGTCAAATAATGTTTCATTTTCCGCATCAATAATTAACGTGGGAACGTTTAATTGGTCGACATAATGCATCGGGTTGAAGCGTTTCATCGCTGCCCAGTTAGGATAACCTTTAAGCGCAGGGTTTTTAGCCATGGTCGCGTCAGGGTAGGGTGGCAGTATTCCACGTGCGGTTAATGTTTCTATTTTTCTAGCCATAGCTATAGGCATTTCCCGAAGATTATGCACATAATTTACCGGTCCCATCTGATCAACCAATACCTTAATACGGTCATCACTAGCAGCCATCACCATAGCCAACCCGGCACCGAGGCTAGTACCCCATATACCTAGGTTATTAGGCATGACCTGAGGCTCCCCACCAAGATAATATAAAGCAGCCCGTACATCGGCTAACATAGAAAATGGCTCAACCACTTTTCGAATATGGGTGACATTGATATCAAGCTTTGCTGCCTCCTCTGAATGAGGCAATGCATCAGTGGGCACAATAGGGCCATCACTTTGGCCCCAGCTTTTATAATCAAAAGCGAGCACAATAAAACCAAGTTCCGCAAAATGGGGGCCATAATTCTTTTTTAAATTCTCTTTGCTGCCACCCCATCCAGGAACTAATAATATACCGGGTAGTTTTTGTGTGGCGGTTAGCCCTTTGGGCTTGTATATATCAGCTGCAAGGCGCACCCCCTGACTCCAGATAGTGACTTCCTCGTGAACAACATCTTTGATGTTTGTTGCCGCACTTAAGCTGCTAAAAGTCAATGTCATACAAAACAGCAGTAAAGACATAAGTGGTTTTGTTTGGTCATTTATATTGAACATAACGATCCTTTAGAAAGTAATTAGTAATCTGCTTTTGGACAAATAGGTCTTGTTTTACAGTGCTTCCCTCACCCATCTTTCGATGACAGGTTGGTAAAATTTGTTGAGCATTTCATATGCATCAGGGGTTAAGTGCAGGCCATCGTCAGCAAACCACTTGGCTTGGTTACGCAGGGCCTCATTAAATTCAAAATAATGGTATTGCTCGCCAGTTTGTTTACGCATATGGGTATTAATCTTTTCGATAATGGGTAATTGTCTAGCGGCTTGTTTCTGTGGACATTGTAGAATTGAAAAATAACCTATTTGAGATTTTGGAAACTGAACAGACAAGTTGGTGATTAAACCATGAAGATTAGCCATAATCTGTTCACTGTTATTGCCAAAAATAAGGTCGTTACTGCCACAGTAAACCAAGATGTGTTTAGCCGTGGGTAAGGTGCTTAAATCGTAATCTAACCAAAACTCAGTGGTGGTGCTGCGAATGGCCTGGTTAGATATTGAAAGTTGCCCCCATTGTGGGGAGCCCCAGAATTCAAAGATACTGCTACCAATCATGACAATGTCGTAATGAATTGGGCGAGTATAATTAGCCATAATGGATTAAAAAGAGGCCAGTTTTTGGTCGCTGATACGCGACCAAAAATCAATGGATTTGGGAACCGATTTGTGTGCAGTTAAGTGACTATGCTGATGATCAAACAACATAAAACAAAAATCGTCATCATAACTTGGCCATGGGTTTTTTAATGTTGCAGGACTGCCATTATGAGCAAAGGCCGTCCAACTGCTTTGTATTTCATTAACCAATTGCACCACTCTTGACGTCTGGCCATGAAAACGTTGATCTGTTGTGCCAAATACATAGCCAATATCAGCCGCATGAGTACAGCCAAATTTTTCGATTGGCGAGCGCCTCCCCAATTGATATCGATAGGCACGTCCCCCCGCTTTTATTTGGTTACTCAAGAGTCGATGGCAAGGTTGTGTAAACCAATATTCACAATACATTTCGCTTAGTTGATTTTGGTAACTCGTAGGGCGGCTCCGACTGATGAGTTGCTGGCTTATTTGTATCAAACATTTGTCAATATCCTCAGCCTCAATTAATAGACAAAGAGCGCTATGCAATGTTTCTTTCGACGATATGTTTTGCTGCAGTAAAGCGGCAAAAAAAGTCCATTCATCGGTGTTTGTGCCAGCAATGATAATGATATCTTTGGCACTGCCTTGAGCAATTGCCTCATGGGGTGGAAGCGGCAATAATTGATTTTCAATCACAGGGGTAAAAGGTAAAATACCAAATTGTTGGAAGACTTCTGGCCGTGCTAAAAAGTGCGCTTGTATTTTCAATAACTCTGCACTGCTTAAACTGGGAAATTGTTGCAGCGTAAAACCCAACTGGTTGGCACTATTAACAAACTCGGCAGCAACCTTGTTAGCTTTTTCTATAGAAGAATAAGTATGGCCAGCACCACTTTGTAAAATAGCCTTGTGAAATAACGTATTAGCTGCGCCAGATGCCAACAAACATGCAATGCTCATAGCTCCCGCGGATTCTCCAAATATGGTGACGTTATTTTTGTCTCCACCAAAATAGTGGATGTTGTTTTGTATCCATTTTAACGCGGTTATCTGGTCACCGAGTCCTTCATTACCGGTTGATGGGATAACACCATGGCTAATGTCGCAAAGCCTCAAAAATCCTAAACTTCCCAATCGATAATTGATTGATACCACAACGATATTGCCAGAACTTGCTAATTTTGTGCCCTCGTATTCAGTTAACGACCCACTACCACCTTGAAAACCACCTCCATGTATCCAAACCATAACTGGCAAGTTTTTATCTATGCCGGGTGAGAAGATATTAAGGTTTAAACAGTCTTCATTTTGATTTAATTGCTTCACTGGGTTACTAGATATTGGGTTAACGGATGGAAGCTGAGGTGCAATAGGACCCACTTTGCCTATTTGCTTTGAAAACTCAGTTCCTACAACAGAAGGATGCCATCGCGGATGCCATCGCGTTTGCAACTTTGTTTGCAACCGCGTTTGAGCAGCTATTGATGATGAATAATCAAGTCCTAAAAATTTATGAATATTAATGTTAATTCACCACACCAAGAAACCCTGAAGAAATAAAACATACCAAAAGTTCAAGTTTGGTGCAATCAACATATTAATCCAAATAAAATCTAAAATTTAAATTGCTAAATTAATGTTAAATTTGTTAAATAATTCTTGTAAGTAAAATTAACATACTGTAAGTTCAAATTCTAATCGTTGCATCGTTAAAACATTATAAGCGACGCAGCTATAAAATATTTTGAGAGAGAATAATGTTGAAGTTAACCTTTTTTACAAAAACAGCTTATGGAGTGGGTCAGATGTCGCAAGGCGTCAAAGACACTGCATTTCAGTCATTTGTGGTTTTCTATTTCAGTCAGGTCTTGGGCATGCCCGCCATTATGGCTGGGTTTGCTGCGTTGATAGCATTGCTGTTTGATGCAATCACTGATCCTTTAATGGGTGACATTTCTGATAACTGGCATTCGAAATGGGGGCGTCGTCATCCCTTTATGATAGCTGCGGTTATTCCTTTCCCGATATCACTGTATATGCTTTTTTCACCGCCGGTCGGTCTTGATCCTGATGGGCTGTTTTTGTGGTTGTTGGGCTGGTCTATCGTTGTAAGAATTTTGTTAACAATGTTTAATGTGCCTCACAATGCCTTGGGAGCAGAATTAAGCCAAGACTATCAAGAGCGCACTAAAATAGTCAGTTATCGCACCTTTTTAGGTTTTGTGGGCGGTATCACTTTATCCGTTGTAGCTCTTAATTCGTTTTTTAAAGCATCTGAAACCTATCCAAATGGTATGTTAAATGTTGAAGGTTACAGTAGCTTAGGTGCGCTAGCGGGGAGCATCGCTTTTGTGGCAATGATCCTTTGTATTCTTGGCACCAAACACACAATTCCATACTTACCTAAAGCACCTGAAAATCAAAAGAAAGTAGATTTGAGCCGCAGCTTTAAGGCCTTTGCCGAAGCGCTGAAGTTAAGACCCTTTCGGATTATCTTTACAGTACAGATCATGACAATGATTGCTGGTGGGGCAGGGGCAACTTTTATGTTGTATATCGGTAGTTACTTTTTTGAACTATCCACGGCTGAAATATCTTTATTAACGCTGACCATAATAGTGGGCTTAATACCGGCATCTATTATTGCCCCAGTATTGTCTAAACGTATTGATAAAATGCCCAGCTTAGTTGCCTGCTTACTGGTGGCAACAATCTTTAGTTTTAGCCCTATATATTTACGTTTGTTAAGCGTTATGCCTGAAAACGGCTCTCCATTAATTATGCCAATACTTTTTGCGACTTATGTAGTTGGTTATAGCTTCTTTATTGCTGCAGGCATAGTCATCGGCTCTATGTTGGCAGATATTGCTGACTTACATGCAAGCAATACAGGTAAACGTCAGGAAGGTCTATTTTTTGCGGCCAATTCGTTTGCTCAAAAAGCCACTTTCGGACTAGGTACTTTGTTTGCTGGCATCGGGCTCGACCTGATCGCTTTTCCAAAACAGGTGGATGTATCGATGGTCACTGAGCAAACCATTTTCAACTTAGGTTTAATTGCAGGGCCTTTGCCTTTTGTGATTTATCTCATCGCTGCGTATATCGCCACAAAATACGATTTAAACAAAACACGACATGCAGAAATTTCTGACCAACTTTCGGCACAAAAAACCACATAAATAACTACACAAAGAATTACACAAAGAATTACACAAAGAGCTGCACAAATGACTGTGCGAAGAGCTAAACAAAGATTTTCACAAAGAGCTGCACAGATGACTGTGCAAAGAACTACACAAATGGCCCCGCAAAGAAGCTAAGCCAACTGACTTAACACTGAAATCTAAACATAATTAAAAAGACGGGGAAACACTATGGTCCTGAATACTCATAAACACACTGCTTTTAATCGATTAGCTTTTAATCAAATAGCTTTTAAACTTACTCCTTTGGCCTTTGCATTGATTTGTATTAGTACAAGTTCAACGGTCTTGGCCCAAGAAGCTGCCACAGCAAATGAATCATCAGGCATAGAAGTGATTCAAATTACCTCCACAAAACGTGTTACATCACTGATGGAAACAGGTCAAGCGGTCAGTGCATTTAGTGAAGAAAGCATGGCGCAGATGAATATTGATGGTAGCCAAGATTTGGTGCAATATTCTCCTTCATTAATTATTTCTTCTAGTAGAATATCCATACGAGGGGTGGGACGACCTAACACTGCACTAGGCTCTGACCCTGGTGTTGGCATATATACCGATGGTGTATACAACACCGAAAATGGTATTTTTGATTATTGTAATTTTTGTGACATAGAGCGTATTGAAGTGCTGCGTGGACCTCAAGGTACGTTGTATGGCAGAAATGCTGTAGGCGGCGCAATTAATGTCATCAGTAAAGAGCCCCAAAGAGAATTGGGTGGTTACGTTAACTTAGAAGCGGGCAATGACGGTTATTTAGTGACGCAAGGTCAAGTAACGGGGCCACTTGGTGAAACATTTTCAGCTATCGCTACGTTGTCTAAAATGGAGCGTGATGCACTACAAGAAAACTTAGCGGCTGATGTTGGCGACCTAGATAATAGAGATCGAACTTATTATTCAGTTACCTTAAAAGCGGATTGGACTGAAAACTTTACCAGTACTTTGCGTTACATGAATTATGATCGCAGCGAAAATCCGTCACCTGGTTATTTAGGTGATGCTTACCCAACAGACTTTGTCAATCTTGGTGAGGGTCCTTTACCTGGGATTTTTACAGGTTCAAATGCGCTTAATCATGTGTCGGGATACACCATTGCCAATCCGGCAGTGAACGATATTAATCAAACCAATGTTGATTTTTTAGGTCAACAAGATGTGGAAACAAAACGCTTAACTTTCATTAGCACATTGACATTAGATGAACTGGAATTTAAATACACCTATGGCGACAATGAGTTTACTTATGACTCTATTGCTGATGGTGATGTGTCAAATGCAGCCTTTGGAGGTATGAATTTTTCGGAAATGTTTAGACAAGTCACTACATTGGTTGGCATTCCAGGTGGGGTCTATTTACCCAATCCATTA
The DNA here is from genome assembly GCF_913058035.1 of uncultured Paraglaciecola sp. GTDB lineage: Bacteria > Pseudomonadota > Gammaproteobacteria > Enterobacterales > Alteromonadaceae > Paraglaciecola. The sequence continues at coordinate 28,190 of NZ_CAJXPA010000014.1, forward strand.
ACTGGCGCACCTATTACACTTGCCTCAGATATGACCGCTAGTGTGGTCCAATCAGGTGAGTTCACATCTCATGAATTACAGGTAGTATCCAACTACGATGGTGCCTTAAATTTTATTGCTGGTGTGTACTATTTTAATAGTGAAGAGAGTCAATATAGCGACTTTGTTGAGCGTGGTTTTGGCTTAATGCAGGGCGATGCTATTGCTGCAAATTATGGTGGTTTCCCCCCTGAGCTTGGTTTGCCTGCCGACAGTGGTACTTTCTTAGGTTTTCCAGGTTTTCAGCCAGGATTGTATCAGTTTTATTCTTCACTCATTGGCGCGCCTTTCGAAGCGACGGCTAATGGTGATGGTGGCTTTTTGTATTATGGACAAAATGAGCTCGAAACGACTGCTACTGCTTTATATGGTCAACTAGAATACCAAGTCAATGATGCGCTCACTTTAACCGCAGGTCTGCGTTATTCAAACGATGAAAAAACGGGGTCAGATGATGTATTTGCTTACTTATCCGTGCCTAAAAATCAGCATTTAGTTGATGACAGTTGGAACAAAGTCACTTGGCGTTTACAGGCTGATTGGAATGTTGACAAAGATACGTTTGTTTATGGCTACATATCTACCGGATATCGCTCTGGTGGTTTCAACCTGGGTGCAGCGACAGCAGCACCAGTAGACGTGGTTGATCCAGAAGAATTAACTGCATTTGAAGTCGGCTATAAAAAATCGTTATATGACAATAATGTTAACCTTTCTTTAGCGGCATATTATTACGATTATGCTGATCTGCAAGTGCTTTCGACAGTCACCGAAGGGGGAGTTACTACCGCCGCATTTGATAATGCAGCACAAGCTACAGTCATGGGGTTTGAGGCAGAATTACAGGCTTGGTTGACCCCAGATTTCCGTATTATGACGACCTATTCTTATACCCATTCAGAATACGATAACTATACAGCGGTTGATTCCACCGCCTGCGCCATTTTAGGCGAATGTGATGTTCAGGATCTGTCAGGTAACCAATTGAATATGGCACCTGAAAACAAATTCTCAGTGTCTGCCACTCAATTTTTTGAGCTGAATGGCATGGGTAGAGTATTGTTAACGGCGGGCTATTCTTATGTGGGTGAACAATACTCTCGGTCTTTTAATCGCAGTGACTGGGATCAAGTCGATAGTTATGACCGTATCGATGCTCGCCTAAGCTGGACATCTGAAAGTGAAGCTTTTGAGGTAGCCGCCTTTGTGAGAAATGCCGCTGATGAACGCGATATTTTACGCTACACAACACCTTCTACAGTGACACGTTTGCAGAATGTCGAGCTGTCCGATCCCATCTCGTACGGTTTGCAAGTTCGTTATAGCTTTTATTAACACATAGCGCTTCAAGAGAGCCCATTTGTAGGGCTCTCTTATTAACTTTTGACAGTAAAAATCACCCCTTGGCTTAACTATGAATTTTGAAACTGTCATCAGGCGATGCCCTTGGTTTAATGGTGCACCTGAATCTGCCTTTGAGACATTAATCGAGGCGGCAAGATTAAAGCGTTTCGATCAAAAAAAGTATCTGTATCGATTGGGTGAAGAAGGAGAGTTTGTTTACGCTGTGGTATCGGGGTTTGTTCGCATAAAAATTAGCAGTATTCACGGACAAGAGTTTGCGATCACCGAGTTTTCATGTAACGCCTGGCTAGGAGAATTTACCCTAACTAACCAACCAGCTAGGATGTTTGAAGCGCAAGTGCTGGATAACTCAAGCATTATTCAAATCCCCAAACGAGTCGTAAAAACACTCGCTGAAGAACACCCTGTTATTTATCAAAACTTGTTTTTGGCACAAGCCGAAAAAACTTTACAAATGTGTGAGCTATTGGGTGGCATGTTGTTCTATCCGCTTGCTGCTAGGTTAGCCGGAAGGTTGCAATGGTTTGCCCAACATTATGGGATACAAACTAATGAAGGTATTTTGATTGATAAAAAAATGACTCAACAAGAATTGGCTGAACTGGCTCGTGGTTCGCGACAAAGGGTGAACAAAATAGTGAAAGAGTTTGAAGATGAAGATATTTTGATTCTGACCGGACAGAAATACTTGATCAAAAATATGCGGGCATTAAAAGCTAAAACACAGTTCAAAAACGAATAAACGTTTTTACAAAGTAGACATCGAAATTGTCACCTAGGAGACAGCTGGCCTCGGGTTTTAGTTGTAATTTATCAATACTCCAGTATTGGCACGTAGAGCCTAGCTCCAGGAGCTTGGCTTCCAAAGTACGGCTCTTGGACCGCGATTTCAAAAACGCGGCTTCCGAAGCGCGGCTTCCGAAGTAATATTAGAAGAATAGATTAAAGAATTAGGTGATTTTATGAATGCGGTTAACAACAATGTCAATAACGTCGAACATTTTGATGTGCTGGTAGTCGGTGCAGGTTTATCAGGAATAGGCTCTGCTTACCATTTGAAAACACAACTACCAGACAAAAGTTTTTGTGTACTCGATGGCATGGAAAGTTTTGGCGGTACTTGGCTAACGCATAACTATCCTGGCGTTCGTTCGGACAGTGACTTATTCACTTTTGGCTATCGATTTAAACCTTGGACAGGTTCACCTATTGCTAATGGTGCTGAAATTTTGAAGTACATGGGCGAAGTTATCGCTGACAATCATATAGATCAGCATATTCGCTACAACCATCATGTACTTGGTGCAAGTTGGGACAGTGTGAGTCAACTTTGGACCATTACTGCATTTAAAAAAGACAGCAAAGAAACCGTCCTTATTACCGCTCACTTTTTATGGATGTGCCAAGGTTATTATAATCACGAAAAAGGTTATACCCCTGATTGGAATGGTAAAGATGATTACCAAGGCTTGCTCGTGCATCCACAGGATTGGCCAAAGGATTTACATTATAAAGACAAAAAGGTCGTCATCATTGGTTCCGGTGCCACAGCTGCCACTTTAGCGCCTAACATAGCGGAAGATTGCGAACATGTGACATTGCTACAGCGCTCTCCGACCTATTTTATTCCAAGGCCAAATAACAACCCGTTAACGGATCAATTACGTGATATCGGGATTGACGATGCATGGATACACGAAATAACCCGAAAGCAGTTACTTCAAGAGCAGGCTGGCTTTATTCAACTGTCTACTCAATATCCAAATGAAGTCAAAAAAGGTTTGATTGATGGCGTAGCGGCGCTTTTGGACGATGATTTTGATGTGGAAAAACACTTTACCCCCAAGTATGCCCCTTGGAGACAACGTATCGCGGTTGTGCCTGAAGGCGATATCTTTGCAGGAATTCGCTCAGGTAAAGTGGACGTTAAAACAGACCAAATTGAGTGTTTTAACGAAACGGGGATCGCGCTGCAGTCGGGCGAACAACTTGACGCTGACATTATTATTTCAGCCACAGGATTTAACCTGTCAGTCTTAGGTGGGATTGAGTTTTCTGTTGACGGCAAGATTGTCGACTTTTCTGAGAAAGTAGGCTATCGAGGCATGATGTTTACCGATGTACCTAATATGGTGTGGGTAATGGGGTATTTTCGTGCTAGTTGGACCTTACGAGTTGATTTAATAGGCGACTTCATCTGCCGATTGTTAACACATATGGACCAAAAACAGGTTAAACAACTCACCATGACACTGCGAGATGAAGACGCTGATATGGAGTTGTTGCCTTGGATCGATACCGAAGAATTTAACCCGGGTTATATGCTGCGGTCATTACATTTGATGCCGAAACGCGGCAACAAAGCGGATTGGCAACATACCCAAGATTATTGGGCAGAAAAAGACACACTACCTTCAGTCAATTTAGACGACAAACTGTTTGTGTATAAGTAGGTACCCATGAAACCATTTGTCTTTTCAACCACCAAATCGATTATCTGCGAAACTGGTGCGATTAAACGTATTGCCGATATTTGTGAGACTCTCGAAATTTCGAAGCCTTTGGTAGTTACTGATAAAGGTATTGTAGATATAGGTTTAATACAGCCACTAGATATTGCGTTTAAAAAAGCAGGCAAGGAGTATGTTTGTTTTGATCAAGTGGTGGCTGACCCATCTGAAAATATCGTGTTGTCTGCCGTAGCTTATGCAAAGGATCATGAAGTCGATGGGGTCATTGGATTTGGCGGTGGCAGCTCATTGGATACAGCAAAATTAGTAGCGCTGTTGGCTAATTCGGATGAACAACTGACTGATATTTATGGTGTCGATGCCATTAAGGGCAAACGGCTACCGCTAATTTTGATCCCCACAACGGCTGGTACTGGCTCTGAAGTGACGCCTATTGCTATCGTAACCACAGGCGATACCACCAAAGCAGGTGTTGTCTCAGCGGAGCTTTTACCCGATGTCGCCTTGTTAGATGCCAGTTTAACCTTGGGGTTGCCTTCTCACGTTACCGCTGCGACGGGAATTGATGCCATGGTGCATGCTATTGAGGCCTATACCAGTGCCATTAAGAAAAACCCTTATTCAGATTTGTTGGCTAAACAAGCGCTGACGTTGTTATCAAATAATATCGTTGAAGCAACGTTTAATGGTAACAACGTTGAGGCGCGTCAAGCGATGTTGCTAGGGTCGTGTTTAGCCGGTCAAGCCTTCGCCAATGCGCCTGTCGCGGCTGTTCATGCTTTGGCTTATCCATTGGGAGGGCACTTTCATATTCCTCATGGATTGAGTAACGCGTTAGTGTTAATTCAGGTGATGAATTTCAACTTAAGTCACTGTGCTGACTTATATGCTGAACTTGCGCCAAGTATCAGTGAGACAATCAACCTTGATGGCACTAATAAACAGATTGCCCAGGCCCTGATTGATTTTATCGCGAGTTTGATAAAACAGCTTAAATTGCCAGTGAGTTTAGCTGCAATGGGGGTTGGCGAAAGTGATATTAATACTTTAGCAAAAGATGCAATGTTGCAAACACGCTTGCTGGTTAATAATCCAAAACCTGTGACCTTAGAAGACGTCAAACACATCTATCGTCAAGCACATCTATCGTCAAGCAAATTAGGGGAGTGGATTAAATGAGTACTGAGTCTAAAACCGATTTTCTTTTTTTCTTTCCGATCACGACCAGGTGGATGGATAACGACATGTTCGGTCACGTGAATAACACCCATTATTACTCATATTTTGACACGGTTGTGAATCAGTTTTTAATCGAACAGGCGGGTTTCAACCCAATGACGAGCGCCCAAATTGGTTTTATTGTGAAATCTAGTTGTCATTATATGAGTCCTGTCGCTTACCCTGAACAACTGATTGGCGCTTTCAGAGTTGATCGTCTTGGAAAAAGCTCCGTAAATTACTCAATAGGTATTTTTAAGCAAGACCAAGACACGGCTTCAGCAGTGGGTTGTTTGACCCACGTATTTGTTGATCGTGAGACACAAAAGCCAACGGCCATTCAAGGTAAAATGCGCGAAGCTATGGTATCAGCGATGGTAAAGGTATGAGCCAAGAAATAATGGATAACCATTTAATGTTTGAACATGTCATTAAAGTAAACAGTGTTGATATTGCGTATCAACTGCATGGCAATCCATCACACCCCACACTGTTGCTCATTCATGGATTAAGCACACCATTAACTGGCTGGCCCAGTGAAATGGTTGATGAATTAGTGGCTGCTAACTTTCAAATTTTACTTGTAGATAATCGTGATGTGGGGCGCTCCCAGCAGCTTGACCATTTACCTATACCCAATATGGGCTGGGTCATAACGAAGTTAAAACTAGGACTCTCAATAAAAACGCCATATCAACTTGAAGATATGATGCGAGATATCATTGCATTATTGGATGCACTTAAATTATCTGAAGTCCATGTGGTGGGGGCGTCAATGGGCGGAATGATAGCGCAATTGATGGCAGTCCATTATCCACAAAAGATAAAAACCTTAACTTCTATTATGTCTACAACCGGATATAAACAGCTGCCTGGGATAGACAAAAATATTCGCCAAACGCTGTTACAAAAACCGGCCTCCAAAGAGTATAAAGATCAGATACATTACCACATCAGAAAATGGCAAGTGATTGGCAGTCCAGATTACCCATCTTCCGAAACTGATTTGCGGCAATACGTCGAAAGCATGTTGCAGCGAGGGATCACAACGAAAGGCACAATCCGGCAAATGCTGGCAATAATGGCCGCTGGTAATAGAGAAGGTGAATTATCTAAGCTAAATGTCCCAAGTTTAGTTATTCACGGTGACTGCGATGGACTAGTCAATGTAGCAGGTGGTAAAGCCACAGCAGATGCCATACCCAACGCAAAACTAAAAATTTACCCAGGAATGGGGCATGATTTTCCTGTTCAATTAATTCCCAACATAGTCGATGACATCGTGACCCATATAAATAAGAATAATGGTGAAAGAGCATGAAAGAATTTAATCAACCGGTAGCAGTTATTACTGGGGCCGCTTCAGGAATTGGTAAAGCCTTAGCCATACAATTGGCTGAAAAAGGTTACCACTTGGCTTTGGCTGACAAAGATACTGATGGTTTAGAAACGTTGCAGCAGCAAATACAGGCTATGGGTGTTGAATGTTTTATTACTCACCTTGATGTATCAGACAATCCTGCTTTTATCGCATTTGCGCAACGCACTCACGACAAGTTTAATCGCGTTGATATGTTGTTTAACAATGCTGGTGTTAGCTTAATTGATTCTGTGGAAAACCAAACACTTGAAGATTTTCATTGGATAATGAACATTAACTTTTGGGGCGTGGTGCATGGCACAAATGCGTTTTTACCTTATTTAAAAGCCTCGCCTAGTGCGCATATTGTTAATATTTCCAGTATATTTGGTTTGCTTTCTCTGCCATTGCAAAGCGCCTATAACGCATCCAAATATGCGGTTAGAGGATTCACCGAAGCGTTAAAAATGGAGATGGCAGGTAGCAACCTTGCGGTGCATTGCGTTCACCCTGGGGGCATTAAAACTAACATCACTAACAATGCTAAGGTATCCACTAACAGCATTCTTAAAAGCCAGTTAATTACAGACTTTAACAAACAAGCAAAAACAACCGCTGATCAAGCAGCCGAAATCATTTTAGCCGGAATGGATAAAAAACAACGGCGCATATTAGTCGGTGAAGACGCAATATTACTTGACGGTGTTGTCAGGGAGTTTCCAGACACTTACGAAGACATTCTAGGTTTTGAAAAAGGTGTGCTTGAAAAACGCAAAGAACTCATGAAAAATTAAAGGCACAGACGCGCTTAAACCTTTTTATTTCAACTTTTTATTTTAACGATTTATTTCAATTATTTATTTTAACTATTTAAATTTTACCGTTCCAACTGTTAGAGGATCTATAAATGCCAGCACCTATTGTAAGTCGCAGAGACATTGAATTCTTTTTATATGAGATGTTTGATATCGAATCTTTAACCACCCGTGAACGTTATCAAGATCATGATCGTGAATCTTTTGATGCCGCAATCGATATTGCACAGGCCATAGCCGAAAAATACTATGTACCTATTCGTTTAAAGGTAGACAGTCATCAGCCGACATTCGATGGCAAAAAAGTGCATATTATTCCTGAGATTAAAGAAGGTCTCGATGCGGTTATTGAAGCGGGACTCACCGCTCCAACAACTGATTACGAAATGGGTGGAATGCAACTGCCACAAGTCGCAGCGAGTGGCGCTTCTGCTTACTTAGCCGCTGCAGCAAGTACCAGTATTGGTTATCTTTCACTGACACATGCCAATTCAAATTTGATCGAAACTTATGGCACCCCCCAGCAAATTGAAAAATGGGTTATACCACAGCGAGAAGGGCGTTTTTTCGGCACTATGGCAATGACGGAGCCTGGAGCGGGTTCTGGTCTGGGTGACCTCACAACGTCTGCCACTAAAGAAGATAACGGCACGTATCGAGTCAAAGGCAATAAAATTTGGATATCGGGAGGAGATCATGATTTATCTGAAAATATTGTTCATTTAGTGCTGGCCAGAGTGAAAGGCGCACCTAAAGGCGTAAAAGGAATTTCGTTGTTTATTGTGCCAAAGTTTTTGGTCAATGATGATGGCAAGGTTGGCGAGCAAAACGAAGTCGCTTTGTCCGGTTTGTTTCATAAAATGGGCGGGCGAGGGCAGACGTCAACCGCGTTAAGTTTTGGTGAACAAGATGGTGCTGAAGCTTATCTAGTAGGCGAGGAAAATAAAGGCTTGATGTACATGTTCCATATGATGAACGAAGCCCGAATTTTGGTAGGCACTGGTGCAGCTTTAACTGCGTTAACTGGTTTTCAATATTCTCTGGACTACGCCAAAGGCCGTCCTCAAGGGCGTTTACTGTCTTCAAAAGATCCGTTAGCACCTCCAGTCAACATTATTGAACATCCCGATGTTAGGCGAATGCTGCTGACCCAAAAGGCGTATTCTGAAGGTGCATACGCATTGTGTTTATATGGACATCAACTTGTTGATGATGAAAAAACAGCACCCACAGAGAGTGAGCGAAAACACGCATCAACGATACTTGATTTCTTAACACCTATTATTAAAAGTTGGCCGTCAGAATGGGGACCAAAATCCAATGATTTGGCCATTCAAGTATTAGGTGGGCATGGTTATGTTAACGAACACCCAGTCGAGATGTTCTATCGTGACAATCGCCTTAATCCCATCCATGAGGGTACGACTGGAATACAGTCATTAGACTTACTTTGCCGAAAAGTACCGATGAATGACTTTAAAGGTTATCAAGCGTTTTTAAACGAAATACAGCTCACTGCTAAAAGTACAAAATCGATTGAGAGTTTACAGACTTATGCAGTCGAATTACAAAATGCGGTAGATAACATTAAGGAAGTGACAACCAGTGTGATGGGCGCTTCCAAGACACAAAATCTCGATTTGGTTTTTTCTAATTCAGTCAGTTATCTGAATATGTTCGGCCACGTCACCATTGCTTGGTTATGGTTAAGGCAAGCTGAAATAGCCACCGAAAAACTTGCCAGAGCCACTCATGGCGACGATGAAAAGTTCTATAACGGTAAAATTCAAGCCATGAAGTATTTCTTTAACAGCGAATTACCCCTAACGTATCATTGGGGTAACTTAGTCAAAAATATAGACAGTGCGAGCTTTGACACACACCCAGATTGGCTATGATATTCATCTAAACAATACTGGAGAATGAAAGTACGGAAATGTGGGAAATGTGGGAAATGTGGAAAGTGTAGTGTGGGAAGTGTAGAAAGCGCGGGATGAGAGTTCACCTTTCTGCATGACCAATAAAAAGGCTTATCTTCCGATAAGCCTTTTTATCTTTTGAAGCGATGACCCCAAAACTCATGAACTCAATCTTACTCAGGTTTGTCACACTTAATGTATTTAAGTCGGCTTTTTTAAGGTGCCCTTTATGGTTTTTAAACAGTTTAAAAATAGTTTTGAAATAGTTTTGAAATAGTTTCAGATTTTAGTTTTACGCTAAGACAGTGCAAGCGTCTAAGGCACATGGCATCGTTCGAGATGATTAATTCGGTTTGATTGGCTCGGGATAAATTACCTTCCAGTCTTTGCGCATATCAACAATTGTCCACTTATTTTCGGCTGCTTTATCTAGCCCTTTATCGAGCTTTCCAATTTCAGATTGTCGGTCATAAGCCCATTCCCGTTTTTTGTCAGTATGGTGGATCAACATACTAAGGCGAGCCCCTTTTCCTTTCGATACGTATTCTAACATGTGCATGTCGCCATCTGAGTTACCAAATGCAGCGATTGGACGGCGTCCAATGTGGGTATTGATGGCGATCACTTTGTGACTGTTGTTGTTATAAAAATCCATCTCAGGATGGCGAACAATCACCATTTTATTATTGTGTAATGCGTAAGTTCTTTTTACGGTACTGCCTATAATCTGTTCTGAGGGAATGCCATAAACCGATTCAGACCAAGCTCGAATAAACGCAATACCACCACCTGAAACGATATAGGTTTTAAACCCGTTTTGCTGCAACAAGCGGATCAGTTCCAACATAGGTTGGTACACCATGTTAGTAAATGGTCGCTGGGTAACGGGGTGTTTAGCTGTTTTAATCCATTGCGACACCAGCGCATGATAGGTCTCATTATCCATACCGGTATTAGCCGCCATAACAATATCATTTACCGCTGTTTTACTTTGGGTTAGGGCTCCGGGAATATCGCCTTTGAGCAATGAAGCAAAGGGCTCTTTGTTTTGCCATTCAGGGTGACTTGGCGCTAATGCAACAATACGTTCAATAGCAAAAAGTAACTGGGTATAGATGGGTTGTTCTGCCCATAAAGTGCCGTCGTTATCAAATGTGGCGATGCGCTCACTTTTTTTAACAAAATTAGTTGAGTTTGGATTTGTCACCTCCTTTACAAAAGCCATGATGGTCTGCTTACTTTGCGTATTATGCCAAGAAGGTAGCGGCTCTTGAGATGCAATGGCCCCGAAGCTCTGTAAAGTGATAGCCAACAAAAATGCGTTTGAAAGTAATGTATGAGTCATGATTTGTATCTCTTATTTAACATCTGTATCAAAGACAAAAAAGCATGGTCAGTTAATCACGTCTAAAATAACAGTGATATGCCGACCATCATTTCACATTATTTAGGTTGCCTAGTTTACCTAAAGTACCTTGAGCACCTAGAGCACTTCAAATAACCCAGCTGCACCCATACCACCGCCAACACACATGGTAATCACCACATATTTGGCCCCACGGCGTTTACCTTCAATCAGTGCATGGCCAGTCATGCGTGCCCCACTCATTCCGTAAGGATGGCCGATAGAAATAGCCCCACCGTTCACATTCAATCTGTCCATGGGGATCTCCAATTTATCTGCGCAATAAAGTACCTGAGTCGCAAACGCTTCGTTTAATTCAAATAAACCGATATCGTCAATCTTAAGACCGTGTTGCTTGAGTAATTTAGGGATCGCGAATACTGGGCCAATACCCATTTCGTCAGGTTGACACCCCGCTACTGTCATTCCTACGTACCGCCCTAACGGCTCTAATCCTCGTTGCTGTGCAAGTTTAGCTTCCATTAAAACGCAAGCCGATGCGCCGTCAGATAGTTGGCTAGCATTGCCCGCTGTGATTACGCCACCATCGATAACGGTGCGTAAGCCTTGCAAGCTTTCTATTGTGGTCGCTCTTAACCCTTCATCTGCAGAAATAGTGACGTGTTCATAAGAGACTTCTTTGGTTTCTTTGTTCATCACTGCTTTGGTGGTGGACATGGGTGCCAGTTCAGCGTCATAAAAACCTGCAGCATAAGCTTGGGCTGTTCTTTGTTGGCTTAATAAACCATATTCATCTTGGCGTTCACGGCTAATACCATAACGCTCTGATACGATTTCAGCCGTTTGTAACATTGGCATATAAATGTCCTTGTGGACATTCGCGAGCGCGTTATCCACCGCCATGTGAGTATTTACATGTTTGTTTTGCACGAGAGAAATTGACTCTAGTCCAGCACCAATTGTGACATCCATTCCATCATGGACAATTTGCTTGGCTGCGGTAGCAATCGACATCAAGCCTGACGAACATTGTCGGTCTATGGACATGCCACTCACCGACGTCGGTAGCCCACCTGCCAATGCCGCCAAACGGCCAATATTGAGTCCTGTTGTGCCTTGTTGCATCGCACAACCTATGATGACATCTTCAACTTCAGCGCCGTCGATGCCGGCACGCTCTACAGCATGTTTTATGGCATGTCCGCCTAATGTAGGGGCAGTTGTCATGTTAAAGGCACCGCGATACGCTTTACCAATGGGGGTGCGTGCGGTTGAAATAATTAGTGCTTCTCTCATGTTAAATTCCTATTGATAACCGGTTTATTATTGACTTGAAGTGACGCCAAGTGATTGATTGTAATGGTCATAGAGTATTGAAATTTAAGCGTGTTGTTTATCACCTAGGTGACAATTATGGATGGAAAAGGAAATCTACGTCATCTGAGACCTCAGATGTGTTGTTATCGTTGAGAGTTGAATGATTTACTAGATTAAAGAAACGAGTTTAGGCTCGTTTTTAGTTTTGTGGACATGCCGTTTTATGCGCTGCGGTTTTCAAGCATTCACTGCGTTCACCTGCATCCATGCAGTGTTTCAAACGAATCCAGCGCGGCTGCCGCCTTTGTCCAACTTACTTTTTGCCTACAGCAGCAAAAGTAAGCAAAAAATGCCGTTAGCAGGCAATGCTCTTCATCCGATTATCAGGCAAATTTTGCAGGTCGTTTGCACTTGCTCCCGGCAAGCGGAAGCCGCCCTCAACAAACTCAATCGCCTTCCATGGCGATTGCCTTAAAATTCACCTGTTAATCGGTGAGCCTTGAGTCGAGGGTAGATCAAAAAGCATCGGCTTTGCCGACTGAGAGTTTTAATGGCTTCGCCACTGCTTCTCCGCAGTACTACTTTTCGTATTGTATTGATTTAATTATGCTTTATCGTTTTGTTACAGTGGGTGTCTTGATAAGCGGATAGAGTCTTCTATAGAAACCCTTATATATGTAAGATCACGGGTAATTGTCGTATCTCAGCAGAAGGGTAAATTTAAGATCTGGAAATATCTATATGTTGTAATAACTTAGTTACTGCGTATAGAATAAGGTCAAATTTATACGGCAAAAGCCCGTGTTATTAATATTGTTATGTGTACCTGAAGTTGGTTGATTAATTTACAATATACACAGTATTATTATTTAGAGAGAAAACAGATGGTTATATTATTAGTTCTGCATGCACTTAGCATTTTCATTTGCTATTACATTGCAAAATATCGAGGTGCTAAAGCACGATTTTGGGGCATTATGGGAGCTATTTTTGGTCCACTAGCCATTCCATTTGTTTTAATCTCAAAATCTGTGGATGTATCTGAATAACAATCATTTCTTGTCTGTGTGATGCACACATAAGGCAATAAAGCAGGACTAAAAAAAGTTAGCTGCCGTTCGTGCCGCACTATTAGTCAACAATTTTTAGCCTCTTACTGGGGCGTTGAACTTAACTAGGTGATACAACTATGGAATTTAAAAAAGTTGCTTTGGAAATTCTAGATAAACTAGAAATTTTACCCAAAATAGTTGGTGTTTTTGCTGCTATTCTAGCTATTTGTGCCGTATTGATGCCTTCATTTTTGTGGAAACCATTCGAAGCGATGGTGGCCTCGGTTTATGGTGTAAGTGGCTATGTTTACTACGAAGTAGGCGTAAATAGAAAAATAACGAGTGATGGAAATTTCTATTTATTGAAAGTTACTAAAACTGGTTATTACGATGAGATCACAGTTGGCGATAAGCTTAGGGTGGCCGGAGATGTTAACTTTCGAAGTGGTCCAGGTCGTGAATTTTCGCGCTCATTCGTATTGTTTAACGGAGATTGTGTTGTTGTTACAAGCACCCCAAAGAAGGAAGTAAAGGTAGAAAAGGCGAAATCTGGCGGCTGGTTAAATGTAGCGACGTCACCTTGTGGCTTGTTTTAATAACCAAAGCTAACAAGCACTTCAAACGGAACAAAAGCAGTTGGTTAGGCTCTGCTTCGCTTCACATTATAACCAACTATTTTTGTTAAATTATAAAGACACCCATCGCAATAAATCACAAAAACTATTTTTTTGGCTATTCGTTATCATGGGTGTCTTATTAATTTTATTCTGATGTCTTGTTAATTTTTATTAGAAACGTTAACCGATAATGGTTGCGTGTGCATTGGCGCTAGCGACGTCAAAGCTAGAGTTGAATTGGTCAGCACTGTGGCGGCCGTCATCTTTAACGTCTTCGATTTAAATACGCCGAAAAAAACCGGTTCCGACTTAATCAAGGCGGTTAAAACTAAGGAGGGACAAAAGATAAAGTTTATTGTAATGTTAAAACCGTCAGTTCTAAAGTTGAAGGGAGCGACGTAGATACAGCATCATATCTTTTTTTGAAAAATCGTTGGATATTGATGGCCTGATAGACACAGTTGCCTCTGTGCTGGAGGCAAGGGAATAAAATTATGATGACAAAGATCTCACCCCTGAAACTATGGCTGGTTACGATTGCTCAAATAAAGTACCAGGCAAAGTATGCCTTGGTAGGTTCAATCTTCGGCTGTGTTTTTTTAGCAGTGGCGTGGGCTATTGAGCTGTTTAGCTCAGGCTTGATGCCAACAATTGCTAACATTATTCTGATACATTTAGATAATCCAATCATTTATATTGTTGATACGGCCCCGCTTGTATTGGGTTTTACCTTCTATTATCTCGGTACTGTGCATGCTCGCCTCGACGCGGAAGCTAAAAGTCAGCGGGACAGTGGTGCTCGATTTAGGGCACTGATGGATTCCGCTTTTGACGCTATTATTATTATTAATGCGCAGGGCGCAGTGATGGATTTTAATGCAGCCGCTGAAGGAATTTTTGGCTACCAAAGGCGGCAGGTTCTTGGTATCGCTCTAGCGGATCTGATTATCCCGCATCGTTATCGTGAAGCGCATGGTCAAGGTTTAAAGATGTTTCTTAAAACAGGTAAAGGGCCGCTGATTGGCCAGCGTTTTGAAATAGAGGCTTTGCATCATGATGGACATGAATTTCCGGTCGAGGTGGCTGTTGAAAAATACGAAGTTGTAATAGGGACGGAAAAAAAAGCTGCGTTCGTCGGATTCATCCGTAATATTAGTGAGCGCAAAGAAGCTGCTGCCAATCTTATCCAATCTTCCAAACTGGCAATATTAGGAGAAATGGCGACGTCAGTCGCCCATGAATTGAACCAGCCGCTGAACGTTATTCGTATGGCCGCTGGGAATAGCCGCCGAAAAGTGTCTGAAGGTACTGCTGACGCTGAATACCTCAACTATAAGCTGCTGCGTATTGAGGAACAGACCGCACGAGCGGCGACAATTATCGATCACATGCGGATGTTCGGGCGGCAGGCGACAGAACTTCCTGGATCTATTGATCCTCGAGTTGTGGTGGTTAATGCGCTTGATCTTGTGAGTGAGCAATTGAGATTG
The DNA here is from genome assembly GCF_913058035.1 of uncultured Paraglaciecola sp. GTDB lineage: Bacteria > Pseudomonadota > Gammaproteobacteria > Enterobacterales > Alteromonadaceae > Paraglaciecola. The sequence goes on from NZ_CAJXPA010000014.1 coordinate 43,219, forward strand.
GCTGGAATTGAGGTTAGGACGGTGCTGGCGGAAGACTGTGCGTATGTTTTGGGCCACGCCATTCAAATGGAGCAAGTCATTTTGAACCTCCTCACTAATGCCCGAGATGCCATAGATGAAAGCGAAGATCGGGCGAAAATCACATTGCGAGTATTTGAAGGCGATAAAGTTGTCCATATTACAGTCCAGGATAATGGCGGGGGTATTCCCAGCGATGTTCTGCACCGCATCTTCGAGCCGTTCTACACGACCAAGGAAATGGGCAAAGGAACGGGTTTGGGGCTGTCTGTCAGTTACGGCATTGTTCGTGATATGAAGGGAACGATTATCGCTGAGAACATCGATGATGGTGCCCGGTTCACAATTACATTACCGATGTTTAGTTAATATCGATTTTTAGAAGGAGAAGGTCCGTGTCAATTAAGATCCCTCGCGCTGATCTTCAGCATGAATGACGTTTTGAATCTTGTATTACCGCTTGTCTGTTGTGTTGAAGGCAGTCTTAAAATGGCTTAGTTCTGACATATATTCAGGCTCTATATTAGCGTTGGTTTAATCAACGCTGGCCTCTGATGAAGTCCGTGCCGGGTACCGCGTACCTTATCGCCTAAAAATACACCCACTCGGATTATTATCCTTGTCTTATTCTGGCTTTGATGAGGTAGGCTAGACCGTTTTCTTCATCATATCCTGACTAAGCGGGTTGGGTGAAAAGTGTTATCCCGAGTCTTGCCTTCCATAACACCCACACAGGCTTGGTGCCTTTGTCCACAACGGAATTAAGCAAAACTGGGATAACGTAAACTGTTTCATATTATGCGCTCAGGTTGGCTGGTGTAACGCGATAGTGCTCTTGGCGAGAAAGTAATATCCAGATTAAACGAGCCAAACGGTGAGCCATGGCGACTGCCACTTTATTAAGCGGTTTGGTTGCACGAAGTTTCAACGCCCACAAAGCTAATGGGTCTGTGCTTTTTGCTGCTCGGCTGACAAAGGCTCTCGCACCGTGTATCAATTGTTTACGTAAGTAACGGTCTCCACGCTTGGTTATGCCGCCCATTTTACTGATATTACCCGATGCATGTTGTTTAGGCGTCAGACCTAACTACACTGCAAACTCCTTGGGGTTATTAAATGCTTGGCCTTTGTCGATGGCGGCTAACAACGCAGAAACATTAATCACACCGATACCAGGAATACTGCGTAGGATTTTTCCGCTTTCACTTGCATCGACAAATTCACCTAACTGTTTTTCAATACCTTTGAGACGGTTAAGTGTGATGTCATATTCGCTCAACATGTCTATCACCATATCTTGTAGTCGATGACTGTATTGAGGGTTATCTATCACACTGGTTAACCCATTTAGCAGGGCTTTGTGACCACAAGGAAACACTACCCCAAACTCACTCAATAGCCCTCTAGCTTGATTACTCATCGCTGTTTTGTTTTTGATAAGTCGCTCACGGATACGATGTAAGCAGGATATTTCCTGTTGGTGCTCAGACTTCACCGGAACAAAGCGGATATGAGCTCGTTGGCTGGCTTCTGCTATGGCAAAGGCATCATTGTGGTCATTCTTGTTGCCTCGCACAAAGGGCGTGACATGTTGGGCAGGGATAAGCTTGGTATCATGGCCTAATTTCGCTATTTCTCGCCCCCAGTAATGAGATGATTAACAAGCCTCCATGACCACCACAGTCGGTGACTGCTGGCGCATAAAGTCGAGTAACTCATTGCGCTTTAACTTCTTATTAAACTGAGGTTTTATCTGCTCATTCACCCCGCATACTTGAAATACATTCTTTGCTAAATCGATAGTAATTGTTTGAAGCTTCATCTTGGACGTTCCCTATGTAAATAGTCTGGTTGAAAATACTATTTTGGCGCATTGACGCCGTATTAGGGAGCGTCCATCTCATCACCCACATTAACAAACCAATCAACTCGTCAAACCAACATGAGTTGAGCACGGCATTAGTGAGGTAGAAACGTTTATTTCATTATCTTCGTCAGAAGGGCTGAATTAATGTGACTGTCCAGATAGCGTTTCCAGATAGCGTTCTTTGGTGATAAAGGATTGATAAGGTTATTAAAAGTAGTGCAGACGAAACAACGTTATTTGAATGGATAACTCAGGCTATTAGTAATACCGATCCCCATAAACAATTAACTACTTTTCCTAACAAATAAAAAAGCGACCACTTAAGGTCGCTTATTTAGATTACTTTATGACTAAACTAAAACTGGGTGTTATACCTAATACCAAATTCGCTCGCATCATTACTT
>NZ_CAJXPA010000015.1 GCF_913058035.1 uncultured Paraglaciecola sp.
GTATTGAAATTTCATTGTATAGTTTACGTAACGGATTTTTTTAGGTTGTTTCAGTGTCAAATAAATTAAGCGCGCTCGATCTCGCTTTTCTGTCTTTAGAAAAGCAAACTACACCTGTTAATGTTGCCAGTTTGGCTATCTTTGAAATACCTAAAGGGTATAAAGGTAACTTTCCACGGGATTTGATGGAAAAGTTAGAATCACAGCCTGCTGGCCCGCCTTTTAACCAAAAATTAAGCCACATAAGCAGCAGCAATTTGCCGAGTTGGATCACGGATGAACATTTTGACATCCATTACCACGTTCGCCATTCAGCATTACCTAAACCCGGTAAAATGACTGACTTGTTGGAACTAGCTTCACGTCTTCATAGTCGCCTGCTAGACAGAGAACGTCCATTGTGGGAGTTTCATTTAATCGAAGGGTTAGAAGGCAACAAATTTGCCCTTTATATGAAAATGCATCACGCCGCTATTGATGGTATGGGCGGTATCGAATTAATGGAAGAATGTTTCAGTCTGTCTGGTCAAGATGAAGTGCGTGCCCCTTGGGCTGGCATGAGAAAATACACAAAATCTGGGACTCAAAGTTCAATAAGTTTAAGTGAAAAGACAGCTAACTGGGTAGCACAGGTCAAGGATAGGGCGGGTATGGTTCAAGACCTGTCAAAAATGTTTTTGGGACAAGGCCTTAAAGCCTCGGGGATCAGCAAAAATACTTCTCCAGTACCTTTTACTGCACCAAAATCTATTTTTAATGTGCCTATTACTGGTGCTCGTCGATTTGCAGTGAAATCACTTTCTTTATCTGAACTCAAGGCCATAGGCAAACAAGCCAATGCCACAGTGAATGACATGGTACTCGCGTTGTGTTCTGGTGCCTTACGTAAATATATGCAGGAAAAAGATGCATTACCTAAAAAGTCATTAATCGCTTCGGTCCCCGTTTCTGTAAGGCAGATGAATCGTACAGGTAACCAAATTACCTATGTTACTGCTAATTTAGCCACAGATGAAGCCGATACTATGACTCGATTAGCCAAAATAGGTGCTTCAACACAAGATGCGAAAGAAGAATTGGGTTCGGTTTCTGCGGATGCTGCCACTAGTTTTGCCGTTATAGCCCAAGGCTTGGTTGCAGTAATGAATCAGCTAAATATGACTAACTTATTACCACCTGCTGCAAACGTGACCATATCTAACGTTCCCGGCCCTAGACAACCTTTATATTTTGGTCAGGCAAAGTTACAAGCTACTTATCCTTTATCTGTGTTAATCGATGGCCAATCATTAAATATTACTGTGGTGAGTTATTGTGACGCTATCGATTTTGGCTTAATGGCATGTCGAGATACTATCCCTGATATTGAAAAAATTGCCGATTACATAGATGCAGCGATGGACGGTATTAAAGGGGGAATTTATCTGCAGGAGTTAATGCAACATAGAGATAAGTTTTAATAACATCATTTCGAGGCAAAAATAAAGCCAACTATTTTGAGTGTTTTTGTAGTTGTTTTGATTTAAATTGTGTAATAAGCGCCTAGATTTTTAACAGTATTGATTATCGCTACTGTCTATTTGTGTCGTTTATTGCGTTTTTACTTTTAAATACCTAAATTTTAAGCATCTTTTTTTAAGTATTAAAAGTGTTGTATTTTAGACCCATGATGGGGGATTTAGAGGAGGTTAAAAATGCTGATATTTAAAGCATGACTAATTCTGAGCTGAAACTGTATTTTGCAGCTCATCTTCCATCAATCACTAGCGCTTAGGTTTCGGTGTTTCTCGCTTCGTTAATTCTTCAGAAGATTGACATCACGTTATCATATAATCTGGGTAGGACATTAAAGCATAAATCACATATGCTACACAGATGAACTGAGTTTTATTGTTGTTTCAGCTTACATTGATGCTGAATTGGGATAAGTAATCCAATAAACATGAGCTGGGCCAGTTGTTATATCAGACACCTTTGCGATATCTATCACTCCAAAATGTACTACTATCTTCGCGGTCAACCATATTTTCGTCTAATTTAGGGGAGCTGACTTTAATGCTAATTACTATTAACGAAACGAGCATATTACCGTCGAAGCATTTAATAGACTGGTTACGTAAAATAACTATGAATTACTGAATTCGAGTGCATATCGGCACAGTATTGACAATTAGTGGTTTGGCGGCCTACATGGAACAAGTATAACTGGCGAAGAATACGTGGCAGGCAGTGCTCATTTGTCACCGAAACCTCTGATGATTCTAGTAGTGACGACACTGTCAGTGCCAACATCCTAGTGTGTTATAATCATGACCCACTCACTGCTAGTCTACAGCATGCTGTAAGTGTAAATCTGTATTAAACATTTTAGGGCTACTTTGTCACATTTTGTATTTGTCTATCGGCTTTACTTACAAATAATTATGTTTTTACGTTTTGTTATTAATCAATTAATTGTAGCTGTCTATCTAGTTGTGATTATTAGCTGTGATCGAAGCAAATACGATACTTTCATCTTCCAACGATCTGTGGTTTAGACTCATCCGGTCAAGTATATAATTTTGGTTAAGTTTCCATGGTTTATCGCGGCCCTGTTTGGGCATTTTATGTAATGCTCTGGTGATATAACTAGAGGTGAAATTAATGAAAGGTTCTGCCTCAATACCACCGGAGGGTAAAACAGGCTGGCAATAGTGATACTGATGTTTGTCCATGTGGTTAATCAAGCGGCAAACATACTGCCCAACCAAATCTGACTTCAAGGTCCAAGACGCATTGGTGTAACCCATCGAAAACGCAAAGTTAGGTAAACCGCTCAACATCATGCCTTTGTAACAGTAACTGTCGGCGGGATTAAATGGTTTGTCATCAACACTTAGCCGATAAGAGCCGAGTATGTCTAAGTTAAGTCCGGTAGCCGTTATGATAATATCGCTGCTCAGCTCTTTTCCTGACTGTAACTTAACCCCTGTTGGCGTGAAAGTATCAATCTGATCTGTGACTACACTGGCCGAACCATTTTTGATAGCATTAAATAAATCACCGTCAGGTACTAAACACGCCCGTTGGTCCCAAGGCTGGTAATTAGGTTTAAAGTGTTTATCTACTGGGTAATCTTTTCCCAGCACATTAATGATACCTTCTCGTATGATGTTTTTAACAAACTCAGGCCGTCGTCTAGACATGCTATACATGAACATACCTAATAGTATTTTTCTCCAGCGGCTAAGGCTGTAAGCAAGTTTAGCTGGCAGATAGCGGCGTATCACATTAGCAAACTTATCTTGTTCAGGTATAGACCCAATGTAAGTGGGAGAGCGCTGCAACATAGTGACATGCTCTGCAGTCATCGCCATGGCAGGTACGAGAGTGACGGCTGTAGCACCGCTTCCGATCACAATTACATTTTTACCTGCGTAATCTAAGTCTTGCGGCCAAAATTGTGGATGAACTATGTCACCTACAAAACTATCAACACCTTTAAAGTTTGGGGTATAACCTTCATCGTAGTTGTAATAACCCGCACCAGAAAAAAAGAACTGACTCACATATTGGCAATACTCACCTGTTTGTATATTTTGGACCTCTGTGTGCCATTTTGCGCTTGAGCTATCCCAGTTGCTCGAAATCACTTTGTGTTCGAATAAAATGTGCTTGTTGATACTATTTTCAGCTGCGGCTTCACAGATATAAGCCTTGATATCTTCGCCAGGAGAAATTGCTTTTGGTGAGCGCCAAGGTTTGAAGTTAAAGCCAAAAGTAAACATGTCTGAATCAGAACGGACCCCAGGATATCGAAATAGATCCCAAGTGCCGCCTATTTCGTTTCGAGCTTCAATAATAGCATATGATTTATTTGGGCAATGCTTCTGCACATGATAGGCGGCGCCGATACCTGAGATGCCAGCACCAATGATGAGTATGTCTACTTCGTTTTTTATTCTGCTCATTCATTCATACCCTTTTATGCCTGTCATTCGCAGTTTACGAGAGAGGATGAATCTGACATTATTACTAGTAGAATAAATAGTCAATTAGAGGTAGGGTCAATTTCACTGCAACTAGATTGTTCTATTGAGCAAACAAAAATGCTCCGAAATTGAGGTTTTCATCAAGATGAAACCCCAATAACTCAGCTATACTTGAACGTATAGCACTTACATTTAGCATCTACATTTAGCATCTAAAAATCATATCATGGCCAATCTTAAATATTCTGCTCTAAAACTTGACTATTAACTTGTCTTATTAGAGCTGAGTTAACTTAATTTTGGCAAATTAACAAAATCAATTATAACGAGAAACGCTCACGTAAAAAATGGGCTATGCCGTCTTTGTGATTATGCCCAATTACAGCATTAGCAGCTTTTTTAATCACCGCTTTGGCATTTTCTGGGGCATAACTCTCATTTGCCAACGCAAACATACTTAAATCGTTATCACTATCGCCAAAACAAATAACATTACTTGCTCCCAATTTGTTTTTTAAATGGGTCACTGCTGTTCCCTTATTCGCGAGGCAATGATGAACATCCATCCACCTAAATTGTTTCCCTTCTAAAGCAGGACCAGAGTAAGCGATAAGATTCTCATATGTATTGAGCTCTAACCACATTTCGTTAATAGTATCCGCAGCACCAATCATACTAATATTGGTCACTTGACTATCAATAGGTAACGCTTCTAGAGGTAAAAGTGTTGCCTTACTACTAGAAAAGTACTTAAGGATCAGTTCTTTTTCCACATCGTGACGGGTTTCAGTGTGAAACATAAAATGATGCTGCGCATTATCGATAGTGTTAACAAAAGGCGCGATCCCCTGTTTAACGGCCACATCAACAATAGTTGAAATTTCAGCGTGATTGAGTAAGTTTTCAAGGGTGAGTTGTTGGATTTTAGGATCCCATGTCGTCACCCCATTATTATAGATTTGAGGCAAGTCAAAAACATGACCTTCTAAAATACGCTGAGCTGAGAGCATCGTGCGCCCTGTCGCTACGGTGTAGGCGATGTTTTTTTCGCTCAACAAAATAAGTGTATCTTTGGTGAAAGGTGATATTTCAGATACATCATTTAATAGAGTGCCATCTAGGTCAAAAAAAATAAGGTCCATATGTATTTGTGCAACTCAAGATTACGGGCTAGTCATCAGCCCTATGTTTAAGGTAAGTGTTAACACTAATAGTACTTATTGCACGCCTTATTAGTTTACATGTCTGCGCAGCAGTTTTAAGTACTAATTAACGGTTAGCTGTCAGATAACTTGTGGTGTAGTGAATTGTTTCTAGTAGATAGTGGTTAAATAACAGCATCCAGATAGTAAATGCTGTTATCTCAAAAGACAGTGCTGCCGGATAGGTTGTTTATTGGAACTACCAATTTGAGTAGCTATTTCTAAATATATCCTTCGCTGCATAATGCACTATATATAGCCTTGATGTGTAGTGGTCCAATTTCGCAGCAACCTCCAATGATTGATGCTCCGTTTCTCACCCAACTCATAGCATGTTCTGCATACTGTTGGGGGCTCATGTCTTGACGCATTTCAAGTTCTTCGACAGTGTCCCCTGGGTATAGAGAATCTACTGATACAAACCCATTGGCATAGGCGCCAGTCTTACGCTGATTGGTGTTTAATAGCGACCAACAAGCGCTGATGGCTTCGGGCTGACTACAGTTTAACAATATTGCTTGAACATTAAATGAGTCAAGTACCAGCAAGGCGTCTTCTAACAACTCGCCACTACGCAATTGTCTTGGATGCTCGTCACTGACCGTTAATGCGACCCAAACAGGTTTGCCACTTTCAATTGCAGCAGTGCAGGCCGCACTTGCTTCGGTAATAGATGACATTGTTTCGCATATAAACAAATCACTTGCGGGCGATTGCAATGTAACAAGGCGACGATAGTTTGCAAGCGAGTCTTCGAACGATAACGATACATCTGGATGATAACTAGCCACCAATGGTGGCAGGCAGCCTGCTATTAACACATCATTGCGCTGCGTTAATTCAATTGCTTCTTGCGCGGCTCTCATGGCCTGTTGATGAAGGTTGGTTAATTGACCGAGTTCATTCTCTCTTTTTAGCCGCTGTGGTGTTGCAGTATAAGTATTAAGTGTTATGACTCGGGCACCACTTTCGATAAATTCGCGATGTAAATCTCTTACTAGTATTGGCTCATTCAGCATAATATCGGCAGACCACATAGGTGTTACTTTTCGAGAGCTTCTGCGCAGTAACTCTTGCCCCATACCCCCATCAAGTAGTGTGACGATGCTCATTACGTTTGCTCCTATTGATCTTTAAATAACACTCAAGAATGGCATTATATACCTACATTTAGAGTATTAGCGATGCTCATTTTTTTTGATTTAGTTATATGCAATTTCACAACGTGATTAATATGGCACATTTGCGGGGGAGGGACTTTATTGACGTTAAAATTGCTTTTTGGCACTTAATACAGAATCTGGATAAATAAAAACACAGCATTGATTAATTCAAGTCTTCAAGTCTTTGGGTTGTAGTGTGCTTTAGTTGTTTCACTTTGTAATAATGTTATTGCAGTTTATCTTCACCATATCTAACCAGGAAGACGTATAGTTAGGTGATTTCATGGCTCTACGCATTTGCCATTTTCCTTGAATGCCTTTTGCTGCTAATGATATAGAGTCGGGACCAAAACGTTGGTTAATGGTGTCTAGTGTATCCATAACACGCGGATCACGTCTTTGTATTGAAAACATATCTTGCTGGTACATAGCGCTATCTAATAGCTCTATCGCGCCTACACCTGATTTATGAAATAGTACACCAGGACGAAATATTTGTTTTGCCGCTTCGCTAGCTGCAATGGCGAGGTCTCGGCTATCAGCAGTAGCATCAAAAAAACCATGATGAATATTTCGCCGATAAATCTGGCCGTCTGCGAATGGACTAGAGTGAGCAAATGCCACTATCATTTTTATCAAACTGCCTTGTTTACGTGCTTTTTTGGCCACTTTTTCACCGTGCATCACTAAACTTTGCTCTAGAGATGCATAATCACTGACTTTTTCCCCGAATGCCCGAGTAGAAAATATCTGTTGTTTTGGGCTTCTGACTTCATCCCATGTTAAACACGACTCGCCTCGTAGCTCCCTAACTGTGCGCTCAATATTCACCGAAAATTGTTGGCGCATTGATTTGGCGGGCTGTTGAGAAAGCTTCCATGCGTTATCAATTGACATCAATCTTAATTTTTTACCTAAGCGAGTACCGATCCCCCACACATCTTCGACCGCCATTCCCTGTAACACCGTCATGATATTTTGTTTATCAACAACACTGACACCGCCTGTACTTCTGTTTCTTTTAGCGTAATGGTTACCCGCCTTGGCCAATGTGGCGGTAGGGCCCAAACCCACGCACACGGGTAACCTAACTTCTTGCCATATTACCCGCCTTATTTCCTTTCCTAGGTGCCACCAATTTTCTTTAGGTTGGGTTTGAAAACGAAGAAAAGATTCATCTATTGAATAAATATGTTGTTCAGGTGAGTATCGACTTAATATATCCATTATTGATGCAGATAAATCTGAATATAACTCATAATTAGAACTACGGACGGTCACACCTGAAGCTTCAACTTGTTTACTGATCTTGAAATAAGGTTGAAATTTTACATTCCCTAGTTTGGCTTTTGCCAACCTACACATGGCAACCACACAACCATCATTATTACTCAACACAATAACGCCAGTTCGCCGAGCAAGGGGATCAAAAATTTTCTCACATGAGGCATACATGCTATTTACATCGATTAACGCAAACATCTTGCCATCTTTGCCGATTGACGGTGATTCCTAACTGAGCGAATAACAATCCCTTCTTCTAAAAATTCATCACCATCTTGTAGTTGGTAAGATTTGTAAATGTCGCTGCCTGACAATAAACACTGCTTTTTACGGTCATAAAGTTTACACATAAATACACCATTTAGCGTAGCAACGATAATATCCATATTAGCCTGCGTCGCGGCTCTATCAACAATTAACACATCACCATCAAATATACCGTGGCTGGTCATACTGTCTCCTACGGCAAGTCCTACAAATGTTGCTGTCGGGTGGTCAATCAGTATTTCATCAAGAGACATGGGTAAAGTTTGATATTCTGATGCGGGCGACTCGAAGCCAGTTATGCCAGCTTGAGCTTTGATGGGTATAATATTCATTATATCTCGTAATACTGTATGTACGTACAGTATTATAGCGCGATCACCATACCAGATGGCAAGAACATTAATTGATGATCAACATTATATTGGATATATATCTCTTAAAAGCTGTTTTCTACTATTTATATCTAATCAGATATTGCCAGAATAATCTCTATATAGAGGGTGAATAATAGTTGTCACCAAAATAGCCAAATAATGCGATTGTTCTGGTTTTATGCTTAATCCCAACCAGATTAAACAACAGAATATGATAGTTAATTACTTTTAATATTTTAATGGTATAGTAATGTGTATATTTTTAGCATTTCTAGTGATCTGATTTTTTTTATATCAGTACAAGATAATGAACTAACAATATCGTTTCCCTAAAAACTCGCCATAATGGCGAGTTTTTGCGTTTCAGGGATAACCTAAAAGAGAATCATTTTTATTTTCGTCTACAAATTAGGATACCAATTATGAATAACGTTAATCGTCGTGACTTTTTAAAATTATCAGGTACATCTATTATCGGGTTGACTTTGGGTGGGGTAGCATTGCGCGCTAATGCACAAGAACAAGTAAAACTTGACGATCCAACAGCCCTTGCTCTTAAGTATGTACATGACTCAGAGGTTGAAGGCCAAAATTGTGAAAATTGCCAACATATACAAGGCGAAGAAGGAAAAGAGTGGCGTCCATGTGCGTTTTTCCCAGGTAAAGTGGTAGCTTCAAAAGGTTGGTGTGCAGGTTGGATGAAGAAAGTTGGTTAAATCATATTGATATATTAACGCCGTTAATAGACCAATTCTAAATACTAAGAAGCTACTCCACAAGTAGCTTTTTTTTGGCCAGTTATTTTTTTAATTCACATAAATAATTTTTGTAGGGCCTTTCTGTTTCTTTGTATTCATTTGAACTGAAATAAATCGGATGTCTTACTGTTCAGACTCACGAGTTCAGAAAATCTATAAACTGCTCAAACTATCGCTAAACAGCGTGACCACATATTTTTGTCTTTGAAATGGTTTAATAAACCTGTAGGACTTGGTAGCTTATTTATCATCAAAATAAGACAAGATAAATGACCGATAGTACTCGAAAGGTTCACAAAACTGTTACTCCAAGTCAACGTTTAGGATATGCCAAACCCATAATAGAAGGACAATATTCGAACCACCAAGTAATAGATTTGACTGGGGCCATTACGACAGACGTATCCCGTTGGAAAAAACAGTATCTCGCAGAGAAGCAAGGAGAGGTGAGCACAGCTAAAGTGGTATTGGACTCTGATAAGCGCCGCATTCAAGTGCTAGAAAAATAACTAGCTGTTTCAAAAAGGGATGTCGTTTTATTAAAAAAGGTAACTGTCTTTTTCATTCGCGACAGATCTGCATTAAAGTGATTAAACGAATGAGAGAGGCGGAACAAAACTTGAATATTACCCATGTATATCAATTGTTTAACGTCCCCGTATCAAGCTATTACTACCCACCAGTCGATAATCAAAATGACGTTATTTATCGCCAACAACTAAAAACAATACACCATGATAACCTTAAGGTTTATGGTGGAAGGCGAATGAAAGTTATCCTCGCAGACGACGGAGTCGAGCTGGGTGTTTTCAAAATATCACGACTCATGAAAGAGGCGAATATCGTCGCTAAAACCCTTAAAAAAACTACACCATTATCCGTCAGGTAAGCAAAAGCCGGATATACCAAACCTATTAAAAAGGGTAATTTAATCTGTTGCACGCCAACACGCACTGGGTAGGTGGTATCACCTACGTTCGCAATCATCATGGCTGGAGTTATCTTGCCACACGACTTGACCTCGGTACTCGGGAGATAATTGGCTACGCGCTGTTACAAACGCCAGACGCGCGATTAGCTCGGAAAGCCTTGATAGAGGCGTTGAAAGCTCAACTAACAGATACGACTAGGTTAATGTTTCATTCAGACCAAGGCATTCAATATAATGCTAATCTGTTCAAAGAGACCCTATTATTGCATGGCATCACACAAAGAATGAGTCGACGAGGTAATTGTTTGGATAATGCGGTTCAAAAACGATTTTTTAGAAGTCTAAAGAGCGAATATTTAAACGCATTGTTATTTATTAATCATCAAGCGGTTGTGTCAGCCGTTGACGATTACATTCGATATTACAACAATAAAAGGGTCAACTCGGCCATTGGAAACATAGCGCCAGCACTAAAAAAATAAACTTTACTCAATGCGGCTTAAAGTTTCTACAAGATTACTTGACCATTACAAGGGGTAGCTCCATAGGATTTATCTCTATTAATAGTTTTATTCAAAGTGCTAGCGAAAAACGATTAGCAGCTAATGAAGAGCTCGAGTACATAAACAATGAATTACAGGTAATCATGGAAGAGTTGCAGTCAACTAATGAAAAGCTAGAGACCTCGAAAGAAGAGCTGGCAACTACCAACGCTGAGTTGCAAAACAAAGCTCTAGAGTCAACTAATCACAATAATGACATGAATAACTTGGTCGTTGAAACCGGTATTGCTGCAATATATCGTGGGTATAAAGCTAAATATCCCACACTTTACACCCAGCCTAACTAAAATTATCAGCTTGATTAATGCGGACATTGACCGTCCTTTGATGTACTTTACATCAACTTTGAGTGTTTATTATCAACTGGCACAAAATAATTAGCTTATATGACGTAGCCTCATACCTCAAAAGGTCGAAGTACAAACGATAGATGGCAGTTATCAGATGTTGCGAATGCTGCCTTATCATCACACTGAAAATCAGATTAAGGGTGCAGTGATCAACTTTATTCATATCACAGATCGCAAGCAGGCCGAGTTATCACTCAATAAAGCCAACGATGAATTACGATTGGCAACAGTGGTGCGTGATGCTAATGATGCCATTCTATTACAATATTTGGATGGAAATATTATGGTATGGAATGCCACGGCAAAAAAACGGTATGATTGGAGTGAATTAAAGGCATTAACACTGAGCATTACCAAACTGGTTCCTGAAGATTTGCAAGCAATCGAGCTAAGCCGTATCAAGCAGTTGAGTCAAAAAGAAATTCTGGATACGTACCAGATAAAACGTCTGACTAAAAATGAGCCAGTTATTAACGTTTGGCTAATGGCTGCAGGGCTGATCAATCAGGCTAAAAAGGTGTACGCCATCGCAACGACTGAACGACATAACAAGCCAAATCAATACAAGTTAATACAAAACAAGCACGGAAACTTAAGGTATGAATAGAAATTTAACTCAAACTGATAAGGAATTACGTGAACGTGCCGAAAGTTTACTTAGCGCCAGCTTAGAGGAAGAGCTTGTAACGAGTTCCTCTTTTGAGTCAAAACAACTGATGCATGAATTATTGGTGCATCAGATCCAGTTAGAAATACAAAACGAAGAACTACGAAGCGCGCAGCAGCAATTTGATGTTTCGCAGGCCCGCTACTTTGATTTGTATGATTTGGCACCGATCGGTTATTTAACTCTTGATGACCAACGGTTAATAAAGGAATGTAACTTGTTCGCTGCATCAATGATGGGCGTGAGTCGAAATAAACTGATCAAAGCGCCTATCAGTAAAATATTGTTGAAAGAAGACCTGAAAGCTTTCTATATAAACCTCAAAACATGTTTTGAATTGGACGCTCCACAGAATTTTGAGATGCGTTTATTGGGAGCTGATGGCACTATCTTCTGGGGGCTGCTGCAAGTGGTGGCCATGAAGGCTAGCGAATTTTGGATAACTGTAACGGATATTTCAAGCAACAAAAAAGCAGAAGCAGAGTTACTAGAAAGTGAAAACAAATTTAGAAGTATTTTTGAGCAAGCAGCCATGGGAGTTGCTCGTTTAGGTCTGGATGGAGCCTGGTTGGAGGTTAACCAAAAATTATGCGCTATTTTGGGATATCCACAACAGTCACTTTTATCTAAATGTTGTCAAGAATTAACATACCCAGATGACTTACCGATGTTTCAAACCGCTGTTAATCAGATAATCAACAATGAGATCGGCAGTCACACAAGTAAAAAACGCTATTATAAAGGGTCGGGTGATATTGTTTGGGTCAGAGTAACAATAAGTCTGGTAAGAGATATCAATAACGAACCTGATTATTTTATTTCTATCATTGAAGATATCACCAACCAGAAAACTGAGGAAGCCAAACAACTTAGTCTGACTGAACAATTGCATCAGTCCCAAAAAATAGAAGCAATTGGTAATTTAGCCGGTGGTATTTCTCACGATTTCAATAACATGTTGGGTGTCATACTTGGTCAGGCTGAATTAGTCATAAATAAGCTGGAGCCCAATAACCCTCTGATAAAGAATATAGAGGCGATTACAAAAGCTGCTGAGTACTCTGCCAAACTTACACGGCAACTACTAACCTTTGCTCGAAAACAAACTATTGAACCTAAAGTGTTGAATCTAAATAAATCAGTGTCAGCCATGATGGATATGCTCAAACGATTGATTGGCGCTAGTATTAAAGTGTCTTGGGAGCCGGCGGTGGATTTATGGCCTGTCAAAGTCGACCCAACTCAAATCGATCAGGTTCTGGCTAACTTGTGTATCAATGCTCGAGATGCAATTACTGGTACGGGGAGTATCTCAATTAGTGTAAAGAACTGTAGCCTAACTGAGAATTATAACAACACTGAAGCTTACGAAATTCCACCAGGGGATTATGTCATCCTTTCCGTATGCGACGATGGTTGTGGTATGAACGACGCAACAAAAACCCATATTTTTGAGCCGTTCTATACAACCAAAGCTCCTGGGGCAGGCACTGGCCTAGGCTTGTCTTTTACGCTAGGTGCGGTCAAGATGAACGCTGGGTATATTAACGTTTTTAGTGAACCTAGACATGGAACTACGTTTAATATTTATTTTAATAGAGTCAAAGCTGTCGAGGATACCAAACAGGAAATAACTGAAACGCGTCGTTATCAGGCTACGGAAAGAATACTACTGGTTGAAGATGAACAGATGTTACTCGAAATAGAAACCGCTATGTTAGAAAATAGCGGCTACACAGTATTAGCGGCTAGTAGCGGTAAACTTGCTGAAGAGCTGTTTCGGGAAAATTTATGTGATATTGATTTATTGATGACCGATGTTATCATGCCGGAGATCAATGGCATGGATTTGGCTATTAAATTACAAACAATTTGTCCTAATTTGAAAGTATTGTTTATGTCTGGCTACCCACAGGACGTATTGGGAAAAGAAGCCAATATCGATGGAGGTGCTAATTTTTTACAGAAACCGTTTTCGATGCAGGCACTGAAAAATAAAGTGAGAGAAGTGTTAGATGTTGATGTAAACATACACTCAACCTGATTTTTTTGTCGCAGGTTTGTGCTGTATTTGACCTCTTAATTTATGTCTCTGTAAGGTTATGTTATGCCAAAATTAACTCGTACTTAAAGGCCAAAAAAACAGGTAAGTATTGATTAAAAATTTAGACATTAATGAATATAAGTATGTTAATCGATTGCATGAGTTATAGCACTCTAGACCATTGCCACTGAACCTCGCTAATCTGGAGAGGAACTGAAGATCTAAACACCTATTTCAATAGACTTGGTATCAAAAATATTTATTTGTTTCAATGTCTCGCTAAATATTTACCCATCACGTTAATATTGTATTAGGCGCTAGAAACCAAAAAACCAGCAAAAGAGCTGGTTTTTTTGATGGTATTAAAGAAGATTAATTGGCGCAATACTTATTGCCAAGGTATTACTCGTCTTCTTCTTCTTCTACCAGAGTCATAAGTGATGTATTACCGCCAGATGCAGTAGTGTCTATACTAACCGTTTTTTCTGTCAGTAGACGCTGGATCAAATGGTCATAATATTCAGCAGTAATTACCGGTAGTATGGCTCCGGTTCGTTTGGCAAGCATTTGCACCATATCGCTAGAGCGACCACTCTCACTGTCTATTACCACACCCGCTAGGGCATCTTCGGCTAATAACGCTTCTAGGTGATGTAGTTTAGCAACTTGGAATACACCTTCAGGTGCGCCAGTGGCGATAAACTGTTCACGAAACTCTATCGCTTCTGCGTAAAACAACTCAGAAACTACTGATATAACAACGTTACCTGTAGCTAGAGCCGTTACAATAGACAATATCCAGTACTCGAATGTCACATCTTTATCAGCGAAACACACCAAAACACCCCTAGGTTCCAAATATAACACATTGGACTCACCCGTTGGACCTGGCAAAATCTTAGGTTTTTTCAGACGTCTTTCAATACTGATCAACTGCGAACGTGCCGCTGCTAAAGTAGAGTTTAAATCATCAGCCAGCTCTTCAACTATATCCACTTTGGCAATAGTTGCGAGTAACTGACGAACCGAAGATAAGCGATTATTTAAATCCGTTAAGCGCCACTCGTGCTCAGTCGCACAAGCAATTTTCATAAACTGTGTTGCCTGTTGTATCGCTTGATTATTACTTTCCAGAGCTTTATCTGTGCTAGGCAATAAATCACTAACCGCCCGTGGCGTTGATTTTTCAAGCATCAAACGTGTTAAATAATTGGGTCCACCTGCTTTAGGACCGGTTCCGGAAAGTCCGCGACCTCCAAAAGGCTGAACACCGACTACGGCACCTATCATATTTCGGTTTACATACACGTTTCCGGCACGAGATAATTTAACTAACTCCATGGCTCTTGCATCAATTCGAGTATGAATACCCATAGTCAAACCAAAACCTGTAGCATTAATCTGTTGTACTGTTTTTTCAAGATCATCTGCTTTAAATCGAACAATATGAACACAAGGTCCAAATACTTCACGTTTTAATACTGAAATATCTGCAATTTGATAAAGTTTAGGAGCAAAAAATGTACCGTTATTAGCTGGTACTTTGCACTCATGCAACAATATTCCATTATTTTGCATATCATCAGCATGGGCTTGCAAATTAGCCAAGGCTTTTTGGTCAATAACAGGGCCAATATCAGTGGACAAAAAGGCAGGATCTCCAACACTGAGCTCGTTGAGGGCTCCAATCAGCATCTCGGTTACGCTATCTGCTATTTCTTCTTGTAAAAATAATACTCGAAGTGCTGAACAGCGTTGCCCGGCACTTTGGAAACCAGAACCAATAACATCATCAACTACTTGTTCAGGCAAGGCAGTCGAGTCAACAATCATACAGTTTTGGCCACCTGTTTCAGCAATCAAGGGAACTTGTTCACCACCTCGTTGTGCTAAGGCGTTAGCAATGACGTTACCAGTAACAGTAGAACCAGTGAACATAACTGCTTTAATGCGTTCATCGGGTAGCAAAACTTCACCCACATCAGGTCCAGCAGCAATAACAGACTGCACGACACCAACAGGTAAACCTACATACTCCATCAATTGCAAAGCGCGCAAAGCAATTAGACTGGTTTGCTCTGCAGGTTTGGCTATGACCGTATTCCCGGTGACAATCGCAGCCGCTACTTGCCCTAAGAATATGGCTAAAGGAAAATTCCACGGGCTGATACACAGGACCACACCACGAGGTGCTAATCTGTTATCTTTTGATAGTTCTTCGGCTCTGGCGGCATAGTAACGACAAAAATCGACTGCTTCACGAACTTCGTCTACTCCGTCAGATGTCACTTTTCCTGCTTCTTTAATACACAGGGCAATAAGTTCATCCGTATGGCGCTCAAGAATATCTGCTGTTCTTCGCAACAAATTTGCTCGTTCAGTCATAGGTGTTTGTGACCAGCTGGCAAAAGCATTATGTGCAGTTGTTAACTTTTCTGCCATCTGTTGTTGTGTATCGAATTTATGAAAGCCGATAATTTCATCAACATTGGCAGGGTTACGCACCGCATGACAACCTTCGGGTACTTGATCTTCAGTCAATAAATGTTCTTCAAACCAACTATCTATCGCCGCTTTTAGCGGTGTTATGTGATTGATGTCGGTAATATCAAGACCTCTGGAGTTGTCTCTTTCTGCGCCATACAAACTAATTGGCTTCTGGATCTGATCATTATATTTATGTTTCAAGCGCTGTGTTTTTTCGACGGGATCTTCAAGTAAAGATTCGACAGGCCTAGACTCATCAACAATAGCATTGACAAAAGATGAATTTGCCCCGTTTTCAAGTAAGCGCCTAACTAAATATGCTAATAATTCTTCATGTTCCCCAACAGGCGCGTAAATACGGCATTGGATATTTTCTAATGTAACAATTTGTTCATACAAACTATCGCCCATACCATGCAGGCATTGAAACTCAAAACCATCTTTGTCATCACCAGCTAACTCTACAATGACTGCCGCGGTGTAGGCATTATGAGTCGCAAACTGAGGATAAATAGTATCACGATAGTCAAGTAAACGGTTCGCACAAGCATGATACGATACATCGGTAGATGATTTACGAGTAAAAACAGTGAAGTGCTCAAGGCCATCTTTTTGAGCATTTTTTATTTCAGTATCCCAATATGCGCCTTTGACTAGTCGCACCATTAGTTTGCGGCCAACAGTTTCAGTTAACTCGCGTAACCAATCGATCACGTACATTGCACGTTTTTGATAAGCTTGCACGGCCATACCAAATCCGTCCCAGCCATCTAAATCGGGATCACTAAATACTTGTTCAATAATATCTAATGATATATCCAGACGCTCTGATTCTTCAGCATCAACTGTCAGCCCTATGTCATATTGTCTGGCAAGCAAACATAACTGTTTGAGTTTGGGAGGGATCTCTGCCATGACCCTTTCTCTATGGGTAAATTCATATCGCGGGTGAATGGCTGATAATTTAACTGATATCCCAGGACTTTTTCTCGGGCCTCTCCCTTTCGCTGCTTCGCCTATTACTTTTATAGCTTGCGCGTAAGCAGTAAAATAGTCGTCTGCATCTTTTTGAGTTCTGGCCCCTTCACCAAGCATGTCGTAAGAATAAACATAACCTTTGCGCTCTTTTTCTTCTGCTCGTTGCACCGCATCTTCGATGGTTTCACCCATTACAAACTGCTGACCCATAACCTTCATGGCGATGTTCATTGCTTTACGAATAACAGGCTCGCCAACCTTACCCAACGTTTTTTTCAGGATCCCAAATTTATTTTTTTGATTAGCATAATTGACTAGGCCGCCTGTGAGCAACAAGCCCCATGACGAAGCGTTAACAAATAATGAATCGCTGTTACCAAGATGCGAGCTCCATTGGCCTTTTGATAATTTGTCGCTAATTAACTTGTCTTGAGTACGCTTGTCAGGAACTCGTAACAAGGCTTCTGCTAGACACATCAAAACTACACCTTCAGCTGAAGATAATGAGTATTCGTTAAGCAATGCCTCAACCACACCGTTGCCTTCTTGATCATTACGGATCTGCAACACCATTTTACGTGCTCTGTCCCAAGCACGGCTGCGGGCACGCATATTAACTTCTGCATCTGGCAGAATATGTTCAACAGCAGCATCTTCGTCAATTCGATAAAAATCGCGGATTTTTTGACGGACGGCTGATTCGGTGACTAGATTACCGTTAAACAACATAAACGACTCCAAATTAGTTGTAAGTGTAACTCAAAAATGCGCTTTTTTATAAGCCCAATCAATTCGGCGTGGAGTATGCCATGGAGTGCGCAGATAGCAACCAAAGTAGACATTATTGTTCAATGTAATATATACATAAATAAGCTGCTGGATTGTGTTCTTTCCAGACAGAACTTTTTTACATTTAATGTGCAAGTGGTTTGATGTAAAAATTGGCTTAATCAACTTTTTGTTTCTAGCATTTTGCGGATGTTTTAAACATCCATTTTTACACAAGTGCGTAGCCTAAAAAAAGTGTCATATGGTTAACTTACTAATGGTTTTCAAACGAGTTCTTACACAAATCGTCTCAAAACAGCCATTTAATAGGTCTGAAAATGACATTGCTGTTCGTTAAGTGTACGATAGTTGTACATTTAATGTACATTAAATGTACATTAAATGTACATTATTTGTATATTTTCGAACTTCTTCTATTTTGTTTATACCACCCAAAAGGAAATTTTTATTATCTACTACCTTTTGTCACCTATTGCTAACCTTTGTAACATTTTGCGCAGTGCTGTTAATGCTCGTGTATCGGTTATGATATGTATGTCTAATACTCCATCTAACATAACATACGATTAAACCTATAATTAGCAACGCTAATAGTTTGGCCGCAGTGACGAAGGCGAACGTTAATATTAAACTAAGATGTTTGCCACTGGGGTTTGATGCATGTGCCAAATAAAATAGCAAAAAATTATTATTATGATCGCCACATAAACACTCACAACACCCTTCAAATTAACGCTCAAACCTTTATTTATACTTGCTTAAAAATCTACAATTTTATTGATCGAATCTAGTTTAACGTTATATAAAATATGTCATTAATGAAACGCAGCAATGTAATCAAGGTTGTAAATCATTACGATTTTTCAAACTATAAATTGATAAAGTTGGCCAATAAACATACTTACTTCCGACAACATACTAAATGGATGCTACGCAACATTTGACAAACAGATTGAAACACTAATATTACGTCTAGATGCGAGGTCACAGATGCCGTTCAAATTGATTTGTTTGTGTTGAAGTATCAAAAAAACCAAGAAAAGTTTTAGCGTATCCTCAAGGTTAAACTGTGTATGAAGAGAAGTGCACCTAGCCTTTGTATTATTTTTGGTTCAAATCTCCAAAGCGGACAGAGCTATCAGGTAACAAATAATCAGCGCTTAAAATATCTACGGTTTAGGTGTTATTTTGATAAAATAATCATAAAATTCAATGGATTAAATCTAATTAGTCAAATATGTTGCATAGCTTGATGACAATTATTTAGTCATTATTCCGGATAAATCAAAAAAAACATCAATTCTCAGCCCTTGAAGCTTATAAATATAACCCCATTATCAGTGGCAGTTAAAAATTTGCTAAAAATTTGCCTAATAAAGAGTATACGGAGCTGAGCATGACAAATGAACAACCCCCCCAGCACGATGAAGAAGTAGAAGCTGGAATAGACGCCGAACAACAAAACGAAGAGCAAGATGTTATTGAACTAACTGAAGACCAACAACGCATTGTTGAATTAGAAGTTGCCGTCATTGCAGCTGAAACTAAGTTGGTTGAGCAAAAAGATTCAGTGATGCGCGCCATTGCAGACGCAGATAATGCCCGTAAACGTGCTCAAGGCGAAATTGACAAAGCCCGTAAATTTGCTTTAGAAAAGTTCGCTGGTGAGTTATTGCCTGTCGCTGATAATTTAGAACGTGCATTACAAGTGGCTAATCCAGAAGACGAAGCCATTAAACCTATTTTTGATGGTGTTGAAATGACGCTTAAGTCTTTTTTTAGCACGATTGAAAAATTTGGTATGACAGTGATCGACCCTCAAGGTCAGCCTTTCAACCCGGAGAAGCATCAAGCAATGTCGATGCAAGAAAACGCAGAGCTGCCAGCTAATACAGTCATGGCCGTGATGCAAAAAGGATATGAGATAAATGGTCGTTTGTTACGCCCAGCCATGGTGTTGGTAACAAGAGCACCGGAAAGCGCAGTAGATACTCAAGCCTAGTTACTCCTCATTTTGAAGTGACGAATAGGCAAAAATAATTGCAGTTTTGTGAAGGTTTTTTTAACCATGATATTGAAAAAAATAATAATAACCCCACAAAGTGTACAAGCTTTTAAGAACAATTTTTGGAGATTAACTAATGGGTAGAATCATTGGAATTGATTTAGGTACAACTAATTCATGTGTGGCAGTGCTAGACGGTGGCGTAGCAAAGGTTTTAGAAAATGCAGAAGGAGATCGTACTACTCCTTCCATTATTGCTTACACTCAAGATGGTGAAATTTTAGTTGGTCAGCCGGCCAAACGCCAAGCTGTAACTAACCCACAAAACACGTTATTCGCTATTAAGCGTCTAATTGGTCGTCGCTGGGAAGATAAAGAAGTACAGCGTGATATCGACATCATGCCTTTCAAAATTGCCAAAGCTGACAATGGCGATGCATGGGTTGAAGCGAAAGGCGAAAAAATGGCTCCGCCACAGATTTCTGCTGAAGTTCTGAAAAAAATGAAAAAGACAGCTGAAGATTATTTAGGCGAAGAGGTAACAGCCGCTGTTATTACAGTACCTGCTTACTTTAACGATTCTCAGCGTCAAGCTACTAAAGATGCAGGCCGTATTGCCGGACTTGAAGTTAAGCGTATTATTAATGAGCCAACAGCTGCTGCACTTGCTTACGGTATGGATAAGAAAAAAGGCGACAGCGTTGTTGCTGTTTATGACTTAGGTGGTGGTACGTTCGATATATCCATTATCGAAATTGACGAAGCTGATGGTGAGCATACGTTTGAAGTACTCGCCACTAATGGTGACACCCACTTAGGCGGTGAAGATTTCGATAACAAAGTTATCAACTACCTAGTCGAAGAATTTAAGAAAGATTCAGGTATGGACCTTCGTAAAGACCCATTAGCCATGCAACGTCTTAAAGAAGCCGGTGAAAAAGCCAAGATTGAATTATCTTCAGCACAACAGACTGAAGTCAACTTGCCATATATCACAGCTGATGCATCTGGTCCTAAGCACCTTACAATCAAGTTGACTCGTGCAAAGCTAGAATCGCTTGTTGAAGACATGGTAAAAGCAACGCTAGAGCCACTAAAACAAGCTTTAGCTGATGCTGACCTATCAGTAGGTGATATTAATGACATTATCTTGGTAGGTGGTCAAACACGTATGCCTATGGTTCAGAAGTATGTAACTGAATTCTTTGGTAAAGAGCCTCGTAAAGACGTTAACGCGGATGAAGCAGTAGCAGTAGGTGCAGCGATTCAAGGTGGCGTATTATCTGGTGATGTGAAAGATGTATTGTTGCTAGACGTAACTCCATTGTCATTAGGTATCGAAACTATGGGTGGTGTAATGACTGCTCTAATAGAGAAAAATACCACAGTACCTACTAAGAAATCACAGACATTCTCTACAGCTGAAGATAACCAAGCTGCGGTAACCATTCATTGTCTTCAAGGCGAGCGTAAGCAAGCTTCGGGCAATAAATCTTTAGGTCAATTTAATCTAGAGGGTATTCGTGCGGCACAGCGTGGTGCACCTCAAATCGAAGTGACATTTGATATTGACGCGGATGGCATACTACATGTGTCTGCGAAAGACAAAGATACGGGTAAAGAACAAAAAATCACCATCAAAGCATCTTCAGGTTTGAGTGAAGAAGAAGTCGAACAAATGGTTCAAGATGCTGAAGCAAACAAAGAAGCGGATGCTAAATTTGAAGAGCTTGTTCAAGCACGCAACCAAGCTGATGGCATGATCCACTCTACACGAAAGCAAGTTGAAGAAGCTGGCGACGCATTGGGTGAGGAAGATAAGGCTGAGATTGAAGCCGCTGTAGTCGCCCTTGAAGAAGCAGTGAAAGCCGGCGATAAAGAAGCGATTGACACAAAGACTCAAGAACTTATCCAAGCATCGGCCAAACTGATGGAAGTTGCGCAAGCAAAAGCTGCTGCTGAAGCCGCTGATGCTGGTGGACAGACTGATGCAGGCGCAAAATCACCAGATGATGATGTGGTTGATGCTGAATTTGAAGAAGTGAAAGAAGACGAAAAGAAGTAGTTTTTTCAACTTAGATGGCTAACTTATGAACGAGTTAGTCTTACTTGGCGCAACAGTTAATTCTGATTGCGCCTTGTTTGTTTAAGAAATTACAAAAAGAATAAGCAAAACTGGTTGTTCTAGAATTTTTTACTAAAGACCGCAGGATACCGAATCGAGATGTCGAAGCGAGATTATTATGAAGTGTTGGATGTGGACAAAAGCGCCACCGAACGCGAGATAAAAAAGGCTTATAAGCGCTTAGCGATGAAATATCACCCAGATAGAACACAGGGTGATAAAGCGTTGGAAGAAAAATTCAAAGAAGTGCAAGAAGCACACGAAATGTTGACTGATCCGCAAAAACGCTCAGCCTATGATCAATATGGTCATGCTGGTGTTGATCCTAATCGAGGTGGCGGTGGTGGCCAAGGTGGTGACTTTGGAGACATTTTTGGTGATGTATTTGGCGACATTTTTGGTGGTGGACGTGGCGGCGGCGGTCGTCAATCCCGAGCGCGTCAGGGCTCGGATCTGCGTTACAACTTAGAGCTTTCTCTTGAGGAAGCAGTAAAAGGTAAAAGTGTCGAAATTCGTGTGCCGACACTTGTTGGCTGCGATAGCTGTGATGGTTCTGGTGCGAAAAAAGGCTCTAGCCCGACTACTTGTCCCACTTGCCATGGACAAGGTCAAGTACAGATGCGTCAAGGTTTCTTCGCCGTGCAGCAAACCTGTCCATCTTGTTCGGGTAGAGGTAAAATTATATCTGATCCTTGTAAACCTTGTAACGGACAAGGCCGCGTAGAGAAAACTAAAACCTTATCAGTTAAAGTCCCAGCAGGTGTTGATACGGGTGATAGAATTCGTTTATCAGGCGAAGGTGAAGCTGGTGAAGCTGGTGCCCCAGCTGGTGATTTGTACGTTCAGGTGCATGTTCGTGATCACAAGATATTTACTCGTGAAGGTAATAATTTGTATTGCGAAGTGCCCTTAAGTTTCACTCGTGCAGCGTTAGGCGGTGAGATTGAAGTGCCGACTTTAGAAGGTAAAGTTAAGTTGAAAGTGACAGCTGAAACACAAACAGGAAAAATGTTCCGTTTGCGCAATAAAGGTGTTAAGTCAGTACGTAGTGGAAGTGTTGGTGATTTAATTTGTAAAGTTGTCATCGAAACACCAGTCAATCTGAATACTCGTCAAAAAGAAATACTAGATGAATTAGAAGACTCTATGGGTACAGGTAAAGACGTGGCTAGAAACCGCCCCAAAGAAAGTGGATTTTTTGATGGTGTGAAAAAGTTCTTTGATGATTTAACCAATTAATAGAAAAACATAATCTGAACCTAAAGCCGCTTTTAAGCGGCTTTTTGATATATCGCTTACATGGAGAAGAGGCAAGTCTAAAATGTTGAAGCCAAGCCCCTCCAATATTTGTGTTTCAGAACGAATGGGATGCTCCAATTCTCAGCAATTGCACCTTGCATCGCTATTCTTTCTGCATCCCTGCTGTCAAAGATGAAACCGTTATTAACTGAATGTCGACCACATTCTGAATTGGCGTTACGAAGGAGTGCTGTGCCCCAGGTTTCCGTCTCCCACAGGTTTTAAAGCGATTTATGTCAGGCGCCGACAGCAACGTGGCCATTTTTGACTTAGAGCCCCCTTCTTTTAACCCTGGGGCATATGCAAATAGACACCTCGCCTAAGATGCCTTGCCCAAGCGACCATTTAATGTGTTTCACTCTCCACTTAAAATATGGATTTTTCTTTTGTGAAGTTGGAACGATATTTACCTCATATTTCTGTTAATGGACATTACAAATTTAGTATTTTAAATGCAGTTAATATTATTGATCTTTAGCAAGTTTACTATTCGATGCCGCAGTGTTTTTGTTCGCTTATCATCAAGTTGTCCATTTACAGCTCAAGTTCAGTCTGCTATCCGTTGATTAGATTAGGAATAGCGTTTATTTTTTCTATAATATTCAAAAGCTAAAGACAATAAAAAAGATGCAAAA
This sequence comes from uncultured Paraglaciecola sp., assembly GCF_913058035.1. Classification (GTDB taxonomy): domain Bacteria; phylum Pseudomonadota; class Gammaproteobacteria; order Enterobacterales; family Alteromonadaceae; genus Paraglaciecola. The sequence continues at coordinate 23,893 of NZ_CAJXPA010000015.1, forward strand.
AACAAATATAACCAATAACAACGACGAGTTCACTCTGATTGAGTTAATCATTGTCATTGTCATTGTCATTGTCATTGGTATGGGAATGGGAATCCACTTGAGTAGCGATATTAAAACACTAAGTAATGCTTATAAGAAAACTAACAGAAACGTTGGCTTAAAAACCGTTAACTTATTCTAGAACGTGACGTTACATCCAAGACTTTTGACAGGACTCTACTTGATAAAGACCGTCGTTAATTAATTCATAGGCTAAATTTTCATTAATCATAGGTACCATAAGTGACCCCGACGCTAGTATAAATTTGACTGTCGCCAATTGTCTTTTTTTCATAAATAAATTTTGTTTGAATTGGGTTTGCTGAACTTTGTAAGTAGGAAAACAATAATAATCGACACCTATTAAGCCTTTTCTTAGGTAGACAAAATGCTTATCTTTGGCAACTCCCCAACGTTTCCAGCGTAAAACAACTAAACCACATAGTCCTAAAAACAAAACACTTACCAGTATTGATGTCATAAGTTTGTCATTCATTATTGTAAAGCTTGTTATTACCAACCACACAGGCATTAAGATAAATAAGATATTACGTAAAATAAAACCTTTGCTAATAGGGGTAAACCTATCGTTACAAACTAAATTATTGAGGCTGTTGTTAGGATAGGCATCGTCTATTAGTGCTTGGGACTCATCTGGTTTAATAGATGGCACAATAATTTTACTATTGGCTGCGGATGAATTTTGATTTTGACTAAAGGAATGAGTTTGTTCAAACTTAAGGTTGATCCGTTTAAGCAACACGTCTAGCCAGTCTTGTTTTTGAACAATCATTTGTAAACGACTTAAACGCATGCTGACTTCGTGTTTTGTGAACAATCCACTTCGCCTAATGTATTTATCATCCAGTTTGCTCAAGGTGTAACCGTAAAAGCTAACAATTGCCCCGATAACTGAAAAACCGATTAGTACAAACATGACTAACATGGTGAGTGATAATACATATAAACCTACTTCGAATAACGAACGAGTTTGTAGGTTAAACAACTCAGTTAACTCTATTCCTAAAGTACTTAACCATTCACTTATAGAGTTAAACATATTGTCATAAAAGGGGGCTAAGCCACCCAGAAAAATCCAAATCCTATTGCTGGTGATGCCATGAATAACCAAGTCAGATAACTTTCGTTGATTTAGTACTTTTTCTTGCTGCCCTAGATTGTCTGCGGATCCGACTCCGAGCTCAGTAGTGCTTGTAGATATGTTGTGCTCATCGGTATCCATAATGTCGTTTGGAACTTGATTTTGAATAAGCGTTTTTAGCTCTTGTGCAAAACTTAATTTAATCGCCACCAACTTAGCTTCGTTTTTAGCCGAACCTGCTGTGTCTAACTGTAAACATGCATGACCAGTAAATCGATAATAAATAGGTTGCTCAATTTTGACATTTTGTACTCGAGAGAACGGAAGGTTTAAATGCTTTTTATTGAATATTCCCGACCGTATCTCGATATTATCTTCAGTTAAGCGGTAGCGATATACTTTGAAACTGACAAATGCAAAAAGTGTTATTAATGCAAACATCACTAAAATACTCGGTAACCAAATATAAGGATGTTCAAGCACACTTTTGTAACTCACCGCTAAAACAGGAATAAGATATATAAGGTTACCAAACAGATGTTTGAATACGCTAACCGTGAAATACAAAATAGCAACAGGGGATAAAACTTGCCAATCGTTTTTGATTTGTAACTTATCAGCTGGGTTCTGGCTATTATCGGTATATACGTCAGACTGGTCATCCATGTTTGACTACATCCTTATGCTGCAATATAAATTGACGTAGTTGTTGGGCTGTGTCTATCGGCAACCCAGGTATTTGAAAAGTATGCATGTCACCTCCGGCACTGAAAACTTGAAGTGTGGCTAATCCTACTTTCCGTTCAATTGGACCGCGTTTAAGTTCGATATGTTGGATCCGAGTAATAGGCTGACTTACCACTTTTTTAAAAAACAAGCCACTTGCATAGTGTAAATCAAGTTCTCTTAGAGTGTAGTTCTTGGCTAGATCGGATGCATAATTGAACCAAGTGTTGAGAAACCCTAGCAAAGCAACACTCCAAATAATATAAGGTAAAGAATACAAAAAATCTGCTGATAAGTTGACGACTGATTGGAAATAAAGTGCTGTACCAATTAAACAGAAAAGCAGAGTAAGACTTAAGTTAAGTAAACGATTTATCGGTGCATATTTTTTACATAGTGATTGTTTATCTAGTGCCAATATTGATGGTAATTGCTCAATAGAAACGGTTGGGTTGCTGAAGTGAGTTGCTGACATGGTATTCCAAAAAAGTGATAAAAAAAGTGATGAATAAATTAATAACAAAATAGATAACAAAGAAAATCATGGGTTTAATTCTATCCGACTTCTGGTAAAAAAGCTGCATTGCTTGGCTTGCTTATGCAAAGCTGAAGGGGTTTATAAAAAAATGAACCGTTACTTTGCTGCATCAAAGATGTAATTAAGGCACAATCTGTACATATTATTGTCAATAATCTGTCTATTAAAAATGGAACAATCACTATGAGTAAAATTGCTGTTTTTGGCGCCAATGGGCGTATGGGAAGAGTCCTGATTGGTGCCATTGAACAAAGTGTGAATGACCAATTGACTGGTGCTGCTGTGAGGGCCTCTTCATCCCTCGTAGGCATCGATGTGGGGGAACTTGCGGGAATAAGTAAAAAAGGCTTACTAATTTGCACCGATTTGTCGGTACACATTGAACAAATAGAGGTGTTGATTGATTTTACATTACCAGCTGCACTGTCTGAAAATTTGGCATTTTGTGTGGCACATAACAAACCTATCATTATCGGTACCACGGGTTTAAATACTAAACAAAAGATGGCGTTAGATACTGCGGCTAAACATATTCCTATCGTTTTTGCTGCCAATTATAGTGTGGGTGTTAACTTGATGCTGAATCTGGTCAGAACAGCTGCCGCTGTAATGGCAGACACCGCCGATATTGAAATTTTAGAAACTCATCATCGATTTAAGAAAGATGCGCCTTCAGGCACTGCAATGGCAATTGGAGAGGCAATAGCTGATGAAATAGGTCGAGATTTGTCTAAGTGTGCAGTGTATGGCCGAGAAGGTGAAACAGGTGAAAGAGACCATCAAACAATAGGTTTTGCTACAGTTAGGGCAGGTGATGTAGTAGGCGAGCACACCGCATTATTTGCCGACATTGGTGAAAGATTAGAAATTACCCATAAAGCATCGAGTCGATTAACGTTTGCCAACGGAGCTGTTAAAGCGGCGAATTGGGTTATCGATAAACCAGCAGGCTTGTATGATATGCAAGATGTACTAGGATTTAAATAAACGAACTTAATCACTTTTGAGTAGTCGTTTTAAGCCTTATGTGTAAAAAGTATGAACAAACGCTTATTAATGCCTTTTCTGTAATTGTGAATAGACCTGAAACGCCCTTGTATGTATAATATTTCGGATTTGCCAAAATTTAGTGGGATCGTTCAGATCTTACATTCTTATACTGCGCAAATCGACTAAATATTCATTTAAATCATATGTTTACATGAGTGTATATGGTCTCCTAAAATGTTATAAAACATAGGAGTCCAAGGTTAAAACCGTTTAATATCTAACCTGGAGGTTGATTTGGCTAACTCTGCCCTTTTAGTACTTGAAGATGGGTCCGTCTTTAAAGGAACCGCTATTGGAGCTTCTGGAATATCTGTTGGTGAGGTTGTATTTAATACATCTATTACAGGTTATCAGGAAATTCTAACTGATCCGTCTTACGCAGAACAAATTGTAACCCTCACTTACCCACATATTGGTAATACGGGCATAAATTCTGAGGATTGTGAATCAAATAAAATTTGGGCTAAAGGCCTCGTTATTCGTGACTTACCACTTCTTGCCAGTAATTTTCGCAGTGAAAAAAGTCTTTCCGAATACTTAGAAGAAAATAACATTCTTGGTATTGCAGATATTGATACACGCAGGTTGACTCGGATTTTGCGTGACAAAGGTGCACAAAACGGTTGCATAATCGCCAGCAATACACTCGACAACATCCCTTTAGATGAATCTGTTGCTTTAGGTAAAGCGCAAGCTTTTGCTGGTCTAAAAGGTATGGATTTAGCTAAAGAAGTAACTTGTGATGAAGCCTATCAGTGGACTGATGGAAGTTGGGTATTAGGGGAAGGCTTCAAAAAAGGCTTAGATAACCCTACATTTCATGTTGTTGCCTATGATTTTGGTGTCAAAAGCAACATTTTGCGTATGTTAGCTGACCGTGATTGTAGAATAACTGTGGTTCCAGCCAAAACGACAGCTGATGAAGTGCTCGCGTTAAAACCAAATGGGGTGTTTTTATCAAATGGTCCAGGCGATCCTGAGCCTTGTGATTATGCCATAACAGCCATTAAGCAATTACTAGAAACCAACATTCCTATTTTTGGCATTTGCTTAGGGCATCAGTTATTAGCATTAGCCAGTGGTGCAAAAACATCTAAAATGAAATTTGGTCATCATGGTGCCAACCATCCTGTTAAAGACATTAAAGGTGAACGCGTTATGATCACCAGTCAAAATCATGGATTTGCAGTGGAGGAAAGCGGCTTGCCGAATACGTTAGAGGTGACACATGTGTCGTTATTTGATAAGTCTTTGCAAGGTATTCACCGAACAGACAAACCCGCTTTTAGTTTTCAAGGGCATCCAGAAGCAAGCCCAGGGCCACATGATGCAGCACCATTATTTGACCATTTTATAGAGTTAATGCAGCAGAGCCAATAAATACGGATCTTCTCAAGTACGCACCTTTTAAAGTACAAGAATTAGTAGAGTAATTAGTGACATGCCAAAACGTACCGACATAAAAAGCATTTTGATTTTAGGCGCTGGCCCTATTGTGATAGGCCAAGCTTGTGAATTCGACTATTCAGGTGCACAGGCTTGCAAGGCCTTGCGCGAAGAAGGCTATAGAGTGATCTTGGTTAACTCAAACCCAGCCACCATTATGACCGACCCTGAGATGGCTGATGCCACCTACATTGAGCCTATTCACTGGGAAGTAGTGAAGAAGATCATCGAGAAAGAACGCCCAGATGCCATATTGCCCACTATGGGTGGACAAACTGCCTTAAACTGCGCTCTTGATTTAAATAAGTACGGTGTTCTTGCAGAGTTTGGCGTTGAAATGATCGGTGCTACTGCTGATGCGATTGATAAAGCTGAAGACAGAGAACGTTTTGATAAAGCTATGAAGTCGATTGGCTTGGCGTGTCCATATGCTGAAATTGCTCATACAATAGAAGAAGCTTTTGATGTGAGTACACGCATAGGATTCCCTTGTATTATCCGTCCATCTTTTACCATGGGTGGTTCAGGTGGCGGTATTGCCTACAATAAACAAGAGTTTGAAGAAATTTGTCGCCGTGGATTAGATTTATCACCTACTAGTGAATTGTTGATTGATGAGTCATTAATTGGTTGGAAAGAATACGAAATGGAAGTGGTCAGAGACAAAGCTGACAACGTGATTATTGTATGTACCATAGAAAATATAGACCCTATGGGCGTGCATACAGGTGACTCTATTACCGTTGCTCCTGCACAAACCTTGACTGACAAAGAATTTCAAATCATGCGTAATGCGGCTATTGCAGTGCTACGTGAGATTGGAGTAGAGACTGGCGGTTCAAACGTCCAGTTTGGCGTAGACCCTAAAACCGGTCGCTTGGTTGTTATTGAGATGAACCCAAGGGTATCTCGTTCTTCAGCTTTGGCATCAAAAGCGACAGGTTTCCCTATTGCTAGAGTTGCCGCTAAATTAGCTATTGGTTATACCCTCGATGAATTAGCCAACGATATTACGGGCGGTTTAACCCCAGCCTCTTTCGAACCCACTATCGATTATGTAGTCACTAAAATACCACGTTTTAATTTTGAAAAGTTTGCCGGCGCTAATGATCGTCTCACCACACAAATGAAATCAGTGGGCGAGGTCATGGCCATCGGTCGTAACCAACAAGAGTCATTACAAAAGGCATTACGCGGTTTAGAAGTCAATGTAAATGGTCTTGATTCTATTATCGACATTCATGCACCAGAGGCGAAAAGTACCATCATCCGTGAATTGCGTGAACCGGGTGCTGAACGTATTTGGTATATTGCTGATGCGATGCGGATGGGCATGTCTGTAGATGACATTTTCGAATTAACTAATATTGACAGATGGTATTTGGTACAGATTGAAGAACTCATCATTCTTGAACAACAAATTCATGAGTCTGGTTTATCTTCAATTGATGAAGATTTAATGAGAATACTTAAGCGTAAAGGATTTGCAGACTCCAGAATTGCTGATCTAACCGGTGTAGATGAATCAGATGTACGTGAATTGCGTCGCAGTTTTAACATTCATCCCGTTTACAAGCGTGTTGATACTTGTGCGGCTGAGTTCTCATCTGACACGGCTTATATGTATTCTACTTACGATGAAGAATGTGAGTCTAACCCAACTGACAATGATAAAATCATGGTGTTGGGCGGTGGTCCAAACCGTATAGGGCAGGGAATTGAGTTTGACTATTGTTGTGTACATGCAGCGCTTGCTCTACGAGAAGATGGTTATGAAACTATTATGGTCAACTGCAACCCAGAAACAGTTTCTACTGATTACGATACTTCTGACCGTTTGTACTTCGAATCTGTGACCCTAGAAGATGTATTAGAGATTGTACGTATCGAAAAGCCTAAAGGCGTAATTGTGCAATATGGCGGACAGACCCCTCTTAAATTAGCACGCGAATTAGAAGCGGCTGGTGTGCCTATTATTGGTACTTCACCAGATGCAATTGACAAAGCAGAGGACCGAGAGCGTTTCCAAAAAATGGTTAACAAACTTAATTTGAAGCAACCCGCTAATGCAACGGTTAGAAATTTGGAACAAGCCTTAGTGGCTGCAGATAAAATTGGTTTCCCATTAGTTGTGCGTCCTTCTTATGTTTTAGGTGGTCGTGCCATGGAAATCGTTTACGACATTAATGACCTTAAAAGATACTTAAATAATGCAGTTAAAGTATCCAACGACTCACCGGTATTGTTAGATCGTTTTTTGGACGATGCTATAGAAGTTGATGTTGATGCTATTTGCGATGGTACAAACGTGGTTATCGGCGGTATTATGGAGCATATCGAGCAAGCAGGTGTTCATTCTGGAGATTCTGCTTGTTCGCTACCGCCTTATTCATTAAGTGCTGAAGTGCAAGATGTGATGCGTCAACAAGTAAAAGCTATGGCATTGGAGTTGGGTGTAGTTGGTTTGATGAACACCCAATTTGCTGTAAAAGATGGCCAGGTGTATTTGATTGAAGTTAACCCCCGTGCTGCGCGAACTGTACCTTTTGTATCAAAAGCGACAGGCATGCCCTTAGCTAAAATTGGTGCAAGAGTGATGGTTGGTCAATCATTAGTGTCACAAGGTATTACTAAAGAAATTATCCCTCCATTTTTCTCGGTTAAAGAAGTTGTTTTACCTTTTGCTAAGTTTCAAGGTGTTGATCCACTACTTGGGCCTGAAATGCGCTCAACAGGTGAGGTTATGGGGGTAGGTGAAAGTTTCGAAGAAGCGTATGCAAAAGCTAATTTAGGTGCTAGTCAACCAATCCCTGTTGGTGGTAAAGCGCTGTTGTCTGTTCGATTAAACGATAAAAATCGTGTAATAGAGTTAGGCCAAGCTATGATATCTAAAGGTTTCACATTAGAAGCGACTAAAGGTACAGCTACGGTATTAAATAATGCAGGTGTTGGATGTTCCATTGTTAATAAACTTAGTGAAGGTCGTCCTAATATTGTAGATGCTATCAAAAATGGCGAATATTGTTATATTGTGAATACGACCGAGGGTCGTCAAGCGATTAATGACTCTGTTTACATCCGCAAAGAAGCGCTATTAAACAAAGTGGCGTATACCACTACAATGAACGCTGCGTTTGCTACAGTTAACGCCAATAAAGCTGATGACAGAGCTCGAGTCACGTCAGTGCAAGAGCTACATAAACGTATTTACTAATTTGACCATTGGCAACAATTAAGGGATAAATTGAAGTTCAGTTTGTCCCATAGTTGAAAAGTCATTTTTAGTACCCATTAATTTGAATCAAATAACAAAAAATAAGAGAGTTGTTGATATGACCCTATATCCAATGACAGCTAAAGGAGCAGAATTGCTTCGTGAAGAGTTGAAATATTTAAAATCGGTTAAAAGACCTCAGATTGTTAAATCCATTGCTGAGGCAAGAGAACATGGCGACCTGAAAGAAAATGCTGAGTATCACGCTGCGCGTGAGCAACAAAGTTTTTGTGAAGGACGTTTACAGGATATTGAAGGTAAGCTTTCTAATATACAAATAATAGATGTCACCAAAATGACCAACAATGGTAAGGTTATTTTTGGTACGACGGTGACTATTATCAATTTGAAAACCGATGAAGAGATCACCTATCAGATAGTGGGTCAGGATGAAGCTGATATTAAAAATAATTTAATTTCGGTTGGCTCGCCTATAGCCCGTGGGTTGATTGGTAAGTCCTTAGACGACGTTGTCAATATTCAAACACCTAAAGGTGCGGTTGAGTTTGAGATAATCGCTGTTGAATACATTTAGATAACCATTCTTTTCTTTAGTGCTGCATAAAGACTGAGCAACAAAAATATTTTATTGCTCAGTCTTGGTCGTTAAATTATTTAATAATATTGCCAGTTTTGTTAATGGTATCCAGTATTTCTTTAAGAATCAGTGTTATAAATTGTGTCAGTTTATAACGTCCCTTAACAAAATATCGAAAACCTAAATAAGCTAGCCTCCTTATAAGAAATTCCTTTTTTTTGGGTTTACGAATGGGCATTGTCTATTTTACAACCTATATAAAGCTCGAGCTGTAGCTACATTTTATTAAATATGTTGAACTACATTGAATACATCATTTTATTACTGAAAATCAAATGACATCCTGTCACTAAATCTGATCAAGATATGTCCAAACGCACAAAAGATAACGTTTTGGCATAGTATTTCTATTAGTTTGAATTGGAATATTCAATAATTAGCATGTTATTAACAAGATAAGGACAAAATATGAGAAGGTCCAATATATTTTTAGCCATATTGCTCTCTGGTATTGCCACTAATGTAAGTGCCCAGGGACAATTTGATTTATTGCAGATCCCTGCATTAAAAAGTGATATAGCTAATAAAAGCATTATTACCAGTATCATCCAACACAAAAATCAGGTCCTTGCAGTAGGCGAACGCGGACACGTTTTAACGTGGACCGATATGGACAACTGGCAACAGCAGATTGTACCTGTCAGCTTAACTTTGACTGGTATCACTACTTTGAACGATGGAACACGGTTTGTGGTTGGCCATGATTCGATTATTTTGAAAAGTGAGCCAAAAAGTGACAAATGGTCCAAGGTGTTTGACGGTAATGAATTAACTAAATTAAAAATTACCTATATTGGTAAAAAGATTGTTAACTTTCAAGAACACCTTGAAGAGTTAACAGACGAGAATGAGATTGCAGATCTTCAATATGACATCGAGGATCTTGAATTTAATCTTGAAGACGCTCAGATTGAACTAAAAAATGGACCTAATAAACCATTATTAGGCATTACTGTTAATGACAACGATCAGCTATTTGCTGTAGGCGCGTACGGCACACTTCTCACCAGTGTTGACTTGGGTGACACTTGGCAGTTAATTGACGGCCAAGTTCAGAATCCAAGCCAATATCACTTGAATTCAATTGTTACAGCCGACAATGGATTTATGTATATTGTGGGTGAGAATGGTCTTGGTTTTTCGTCAATCAATAACGGACAAACATGGCAAACAATGGACATGCCTTATGATGGAAGTCTATTTGGCATTACCGCAAAACAAAACTCCCTTGTGGCTTTTGGTCTTCAAGGTAATTTCATGGTATCTAACGATAATGGTCAATCATGGAAAGCCTCAAATATAGGTAGTAGTGCCAGTTTATTAGGCGGTGTGATTGCAGATGACATGACTGTTAGTTTAGTTGGGCATGGAGGTGTCATTGTAAGGTTTAATGTCAATGATATTTCAAATCTTAGTCTTCACCGACATCCGTCGAGCGCCGTTTTTTCTTCGGTAGTTATACGTGACAATAGCTTAGTATTAGCCGGCCAATTTGGCATGACTACTTGGTTGGTTAAATAAGGATATTTATGGAAAAGTCTCCATCAAAATTTGAACAAACGATCGAAAATATTTTATTCAGTAAACGTGTGGCTATCTTGAGCATAATAAGTGTTCTATTTGTTCTTCTATCTATTCAGGCAGTGCAGGTTAAGCCAGAAGCTAGTTTCACTAAGATGATCCCTGGTCAACATGAATTTATCAATAATTTCTTAACCTACCGTAAAGAACTTGCAGGACTGGGCAACGTGGTGCGCGTCGTGGTTGAGAACACCAACGGTGACATATTTGAACCACAGTTTCAGGAAATATTAAAACAAGTGACTGACGAAGTGTTTTTTATTCCTGGCGTCAATCGAAATGAGCTTAAATCATTATGGACACCTAATGTCAGGTGGGCAGAGGTCACAGAGGAAGGGTTTGTCGGGGGAGCAGTTATTCCTGATGGCTATGATGGTTCAGAAGAATCTCTCAGAAAGCTGCAAACCAACACCCTAAAATCAGGACAAGTCGGCGTACTAGTTGGCAATAATTTTAAATCAGCAATGATCTTGGCCCCACTTCAAGATATCAATCCAGAAACTGGCTTGCCCTTAGATTATCGAAATTTATCCAATAAATTAGAATCAGAAATAAGAGATAAATATCAAACAGATTCTGTGCAAATAAGAATCGTGGGTTTTGCAAAAGTAGTCGGTGATTTAATTGATGGTGCTTTGCAAGTCGTTATCTTTTTTGGGCTAGCTGTTGCCATCACTTTTGTACTTTTACTTTTGTACTCTAGATGTTTAAAAAGTACCTTTGCTGTTTTATTCTTTTCTATTTTTGCAGTGATTTGTCAGTTAGGTATTCTTAACTTATTAGGCTATGGAATAAATCCTTACTCAATGCTCGTACCTTTTTTGGTGTTTGCGATTGGCGTTAGTCATGGGGTGCAAATCATTAATTCGATTATTTACCATTCGGTAAATGGTCATAATAAAGCTAAGTCTGCAAAGCTGGCATTTCGATCATTAGTTGTGGCTGGTATGACCGCTTTGGTAAGTGATGCCATAGGTTTCACTACTTTGATGGTCATCGATATTGGTGTTATCCAAGAACTAGCCATAGCGGCCAGTATTGGTGTGGCGGTGATCATAGTGACCAACTTGATAGCCTTGCCTATTGTGATGAGTTATGTGGGAGTAACAAAGTCAGCAGTCAATCATGCGCGAAAATCATTAGAGCATATTTCTGTTGTAGAAAGGTTTTTTGCTAATTTCGCCAAGCCTTTTATGGCAAAAATAGCGCTAGCGGTCGGCGCTGTGTTATTTGTGGTTGGGTTATATTTTTCTCAGTTCATGAAGATTGGTGATCTAGATGCAGGTGCACCTGAATTGCGACCTGATTCGGTTTATAACTTAGACAATGCCTACATAGTTGAGAACTACAGCACTAGTACTGACGTATTTGTGGTAATGGCTAAAACTGCACAAGAGCAATGTATTAAATATGACAACTTAGTTTGGATTGATCAATTTCAATGGAGCATTAGAAACACGCCTGGTGTACAAGATGTTAAATCCATTGCAGATGTATCCAAATTTGGCATATTTGGCATGAATGAAGGCTCTATTAAGTGGTTTGGTTTGAACCGTAATCAATTCGTTACCAATGCGTCTTTGGCTAAAGTTCCTCCAGGCTTAATTAATCAGGACTGTAGTATGGCCCCGGTACTGATATTCCTGAATGATCATAAAGCAGACACGTTGCAAAATGTGGTTGATGCGGTCAATGCATTTGTTCTAGAGAACCCACCTCAAGATATCGAATTTTTGATGGCAGCAGGTAATGCGGGCATCGAGTCTGCGACAAATATGGTGATAGAAGAAGCACAAACAGAAATGTTAATATGGGTGTATTCTGTGGTTATTGCTTTATGTTTGATCACTTTTAGATCTGTGCGTACAGTCATTAGTATTGTTGTGCCATTAGTCTTAACCTCAATATTAAGTCAGGCACTAATGGCAGTTTTAGGTATTGGAGTTAAAGTCGCCACTTTACCTGTTATTGCTCTAGGGGTAGGTATAGGTGTGGATTATGGTATTTACATCTTCAGTAAAGTAAAAGAGGCCTTAACTATGAATAAGTCGCTTTATGACACCTATTTGTATGCGCTTAATCAAACGGGTAAGGCGGTCGCTTTCACGGGTATTACTTTAGCCATAAGTGTAGCAACGTGGGTATTCTCACCCATTAAGTTTCAAGCCGATATGGGACTATTATTAACCTTTATGTTTTTACTTAATATGTTGGGTGCACTAACCTTAATTCCTGCCTTAGCTTGGGCATTGAGAATTGGTAATAAGCCAACAGTTAAGTAGCTAATCAATTATAAGGTTACCGCTATGAGTAACCTTATAACTTGAAGATAAATACACATAGTAAAGTGTGTTGTTTGAATTAAACCCTATTCACTGACCTAGACTTAGATTAAATAGAGGACAAGTAGTTAACTACTTGTCCTCTATTTTTGTAGAGCTTATGGCAATTAATTTAGAGTGAAATGATCAGAACCGTTTGTCATTTATGTGCCACTACATTAAACCAAAAAGGTAGGTATTTCGTTAAATAGTACTTTTTGTTTGATAATCCATCTATTGAAGATATTAGCTTGGAATAATGGCGCTTGTCTATTAATTGGAATTGCAAATAAGATTGTTGAGTAGCTCAGCACCCCAGCGACACTGACCTTTCTTGAATGCTTCCTGAGTTAAAATTTCTCTTTTTTCTCCATCGCTTTCACATATCGGGGCGCCAATTTAGTTGGAATAAGTTTATCTAAATTGGTTGGGCTCATATCAAATAATCATAGATGTTTATTACTTCAAAGTGGTCATCAATTGCAACTATGAAAAGCGATATCACAACTTCAATTTAACAAAACCACATACAACGTGGTTAATTAATTTACTCCAGCTTAGGACATCACGCATTTATGATCTCCTAAGGCTGAATACATATTACAGCGTGACGATCATATTTTTAGCCATTCATAAGGTTTTGTATAGTTGTTGTCGGTGCAATTATACTTTTACAGACCCTTGATAATCCTTTACGAATAGCGGCGTAAACTAGACACATTAGTCTTTTTTCTAGAATATTTACATATTGGTAAGACGCACGTTTGGCTGCTGTATCTCACCTTTGGAGTAATTATTTATGTTGCCTCAGAGTCAACTTATTCTTAACTTACGGCACCTCTACACCCCCAAAATAATTTGCATGGGCATGACTATTAATAATTGACTTGGCATAGAATTCACCCAACTTTTGAGTGACTAATGAAAATGTGGATTTGATGTAACGGACGACAATAAAGGATCGAATATTGTCCAACCTGTTTCACCTTTTATGAAGGAAATATTGTGTGAATCACAATCTCGAACTTGATAAATTTGTTATGTAACTTATGTAACTTATGTAACTTATGTAACTTATGTAACTTATGTAACTTATGTAACTTATGTAACCTATATAAGCCAAAAGATATGCCGAATCGTGCTAATGGCTCTAAAATTGGGTTAATCGTATTGTGGTGAGTATTACTTTTATTCAGACTCGGCGAAAATTATACTCGACAATAAAGCGTCACACATTAGGAATAGTGTAATACCATCAAGAAGGTTTTTAAAGCATCCAACATATGGCGATTATAAACTTTTGCAGGGTAGCAAATTTATCTTTTATGGCATTATCGAAAAGGATCTTATAGGAGTATTTTGGACTAGATCCCATATTTACTGACTTATTCTATTCGTCGGTAATGTGCCATTTGCAGACCTTAGGCTCTAGTTTAAAAAGGACAGTAAACGACCTGTTGCGGTCATTAGTAACGGTGGAATTATGAGCACCTATCGGAATTATCTTAAAATTAAAATAGGTGTCTTCATAAATATCTGCAAACAAGTTCAATGTTCCTTTGCCCAATCCTGCATATTTCGTTGAATAATTTTTTGCATCTCACCGCTATTTTTTAATTCCAGAATATAATCATCTAATGCCGTAATATGTTTCTGCCACTTTTTCGATAATACAATTCCTACCTCTGATGTTCCTATTGGCCTTGGAGAACGAAAAATATCTTGGCTTTTGCCCAGACTTTTAGCCGTCCATTCCGCCTGATATCCAGGCAGGTATATTAATTCACAACGCTCTTTAAACAACATAGCCATCATTGGGGCCTGACTTGAAACATCGATTCGTTTAGTTATCCCTTTCTCAATATAAGTTTGCAGAGTGGGATAAACATAGTTCTGACGTAAGCAAATTGATTTATTCCTCAGCCAGTCTTCCTCCGTCCCCTCAGCATCAAAATGCTTAAGACTATATAAGAAATCTTCTTGTTTATATGCTGACTCTGAAAAAATGAATTTCGAAGGATTATTTGTCCATTGTGGTGTCAACCAGAATGCATCTGCCTTTTCTTCCAGCAGCATAGTCTCTAACATGTTGCGTGATATAGGCAAATAACTTATATCCAAATTCAAACGACGCCCAGCACCTGACAAAATATCTGGCACTATCCCACGATAGTCAGATAGGTTGTTTGCAGAGTAATAAAACGGAGGCTCTTGAGTGTGTATGAGCATAAAAACAAACTTTTTAGGTGCCACATTCAGTTCCGATGGGGCCTTACCCAAGGTAAAAAATGAGCATAAGACATTCAAAGCAAGCGAAATAAGCAAGCCTTTAAGTAAAAAGTGTTTTTTATTCATCTAATTAGCATCAAGGGTTGTCTTCGAATTTTCTTGTTTTCCATCGCTTATATTTTAATGCGTCACGTCACTGGCTGCCCAGCATAAAACGGTACGATAGTGAATAAATATAGGTAAAATAAAGCGCCATTTTTCATAATGATAATGACATATGATGCCTCAAATTTGCCATATTTACCTTAATTTTTATCCTTGAGGGAGTGCGAACCGAGTACTTTTAGTCTATTACTTAATTGTTTTCACATAATTCAGAATTCAAAATAAGCGCCTCCCACTGTTGTGCAAACCAGTTTTGAACATTGCTTTTGTTTATGATGACAAATCACTTTTATTCAAACAGACTTATCTGAGGCGGCGCTCTACTTTGTGGAGGTAATAATTCGACGACTTCGTCATTTTTTTGTATTAGGTGACATAGTATCTTTTGGATCACCAACGGATCTTCGAAGCTCGCTATAACTTTAACCGCACCACCGCATTGCTCACCCGTCCTTAGTAATTGGTACTTCTAATGTCTCCTATTCCGACATAGCGGTCATTAGCCCTAAGAATTTTATTGGTGTACTTTGCTACTAAGCCCCATATTTAAGAACGTCCTCTATCCGTCGGCCATGTGCCAATTGCAGAAGTTAAGAATAACCGAGGTGACAGGCCGCAATCCTAGGCAAAGGAGTCGTTCGGCTAATGACGGCTTTGTCGGATAAAACGACCTTATAAAAATCCCCCATACTTGATAGTCCCTTTGTCAAAGAATAACTGTCATGTATCAAATAATTCCTTACATACCAAAACCAAGCTGGAATAAAGACAAACTTGTTGGACAAAAGCTACCTCTAAGGCTTGAGGAGGTATGGTCTATTCGTACAAGGTTGGATATTAGTAATAACCTCCGAGAGCTAACTATGTTTAATTTAGCGCTGGATTGTAAACTTAGAGCATGCGATTTTATTAAATTGAAAGTCCGTGATATTGCTCACGGAACAACTGTTCAATCGCGAGCGATATTAGTTCAACAAAAGACAGGAAAACCTGTTCAATTTGAAATAACACCAAAAACTAAAGTGACTATTACTTCATGGATAAAATCCAATGGCTTAAAAAATGACGACTATCATTTACAAGCAGAGTAAAAAACCACGACCACCTTTCTACTCGACAATATTCCAGAATAGTCAAACGCTGGGTTTCTAGCATAGGACTTGATGCTACTGCTTATGGAACACATTCGATGAGAAGAACGAAAGCATCGCTTATCTATAAGTGAACAAAGAACCTTCGTGCAGTTCAAATATTATTAGGGCATACCAAGCTAGAAAGCACAGTCAGATATCTCGGTGTAGAGGTTGATGATGCCCTTGAATTGTCTGAGCACACTGACATCTAGCCCAATATTTTCAAATAAGCATGGACGCTTTGAACACATTCCTGACATTAGCATTTTGTCTAAAAATAGCAGCTATCGAACTAAAGTAAAATTAATTTAAGTTGTTGATTATGAATGCTTTGTTCGAACAACTGCCGCTCTCGATAGCAGTAAATTGATTAATAATTACACAGTTGCTATGCTCAAATATCATCCATCTGAGTAGTAGGATGTGAATTATATAATTCTATTAATTAAAAAAGGATCTTCTAATGAAAAAAATAAAAACTATGATAGTTACCCTCATAATCCTGATATCAGTTCCATTCTATACCTTCGCTGACCATCTCGATGTAATACAAATGGAGTTGAACAAAGGCTGTAATTTCAACCAATTTCTGGCGATAAAAAAGGACTTCAATAGTAAGTGGGCAAAGGACTACGATTATAAAGTGGAACTCCTGATGCCGGTGCAGAGCAATGACCTGAAATCTATATACTGGGTTGGCAGGTCTTCTGACGCGGTCGCATTTGGCAAAGGTTGGGAGGCTTGGGTAAGCGGTTTAGGCAAATCGGGTTCGGTGGCAGCGAATTTAAATGCACGCTTGGAGAAGTGTGCCACCAGTATGTCGCGACGAAGCTACGGCGCCTACTAAAAATGAGTCACTGGTAGCCGTATTCGTACGGCTGCTCAGTGACCGAGTAAGTTCTGCTTCTGGCACAATAGTTAACCTTTCCATAGCATCCACTTGTTTCAGCTTTTACCGAAAAAAGTTAAAAGATAGTCATTGATGCTTATGTCTCCTTTGTCGGATCAGCTGTCTTAAGAATGACAGAAGTTAAAGTCTGCAATTCGCTCATTATAGTCTTTCAATCTTGAAAAGGAGCATAATGTTTCTGTTCAAGGTCATGTGCTAGCTGCATACGAATAAATCGCTCATAACAGACTTAAATGTTTTCCGGTTTGCTTTCGATGCAGCTAGTACGCCCAAGCTCTAAAACGAATACTCAGGGCTTGTTCCAATTATTGCTAGCTATATTGCTTCCGAAAAGCTTAGGCATACATGCTGAACCTAAAGCTTAGAAGAGAGAAATGACTAGTAAACAAGGTTAAGAGTTAAATATTGGTATTGATTGGGCAACCAGTAAGCATGATGTATGTATTGAATTTCCCGACGGAAAGCGCAGTTTTGATATCATCAAGGCGTCTCTCGAATACATTGACGAATGGATAACGTCGCTCCACCAGAAATATCATGGCCAAATAGCCGTTGCGGTAGAGTTATGTAAAGGGCCAATTGTTTATGCTCTTCAAAAGTATGATTTTGTCACTCTATTTCCTATCAATCCGTCGATGTTAGCGAGATATATAGAACAGCATTTTCACCAAGCGGAGCAAAGGATGATACTACCGATGCTGAACTTGCGTTGGTCATTATGCTGCGTTATCCAGAAAAAATTAAACCCTTACACATTCAAAGTGTCGAGATCCGAAAACTCGCATTTTTAGTCGAGCAACGAAGGCGGCTTGTTGACGATAAAAAACGCTACAGCAACCGTATTATAAATACGTTGAAACATTACTATCCTCAGGTGCTAGTGTGGTTTTCACACAGAGATACACAGTTGTTTTCTGACTTTCTCATTCGCTGGCCGAGCCTGACTAAAATAAAAATAAAAAGAGAAAAGAAGAGGGCGGAAGCATGAAGGTATTCCGCTTGTACTGTGCATCATCGCCGTTGCTCGAGGACTGTCGGCCCGCAAAGAGTGGGTCATAAGCTCGTCTTCCAGGCAACTCTCATTGGAAAAAGATAAATAAAAATAAAAGGAAAAAGAAAAAGTGCGGAAGCTTGAAGGTATTCCGCTTGTAATTTGAGTCGGCATCGTTGCACTAAGGTCATCGAGGCAACTTCCATTTGCTGGCCATTCTGCCCACAGAAGATGGGTCTTAAGTTTGGCGGCACCAGTCCCACAATTGTAGTAGTCGAGTTTGCATTGTGTGTTCGCGATGTTCCTGTA